>JAJZUN010000263.1 GCA_021848555.1 Pseudomonadota bacterium
TGATGTCGCCGCCGTAGCACTTCGCGAGCACGTTCTTGCGCAGCGCCTTCACGTTCTCGCGCGCGATGATGTTGGCGCCGATCGCCGCCTGCACCGCGACGTCGAACATCTGCCGCGGAATCAGCTTGCGCATGCGCGTAACCAGCTCCCGTCCGCGATAGCGGCTGTTGTCGCGATGCACCATCAGCGACAGCGCGTCCACACGGTCCCCGTTGATCAGAATATCGAGCTTTACCACGTCGGAGGCGCGGTACTCCTTGAATTCGTAGTCGAGCGAGGCGTAGCCGCGGCTCGCCGACTTGAGCTTGTCGAAGAAATCCATCACCACTTCGGACAGCGGCATTTCGTAGGTCATCATGACGTGCCGCCCGGTGTACTGCAGGTTCTTCTGCACCCCGCGCTTCTGCGTGCACAGGGTCATGATCGCACCGACGTGTTCCTGCGGCACGAAAATGGTGGTGGTGATGATGGGCTCGCGTATCTCCTCGATTCTGGAGAGGTCGGGCATTTTCGCCGGATTTTCCACCCGCTCCAGCGTGCCGTCGCGCATCAGCACCTCGTACACCACGGTCGGCGCCGTCGTGATCAGATTCTGGTCGTACTCCCGCTCCAGGCGCTCCTGCACGATGTCCATGTGCAGCAGGCCGAGGAAGCCGCAGCGAAAGCCAAATCCGAGCGCCTGCGACACCTCCGGCTCGTACTGCAGCGAGGCGTCGTTCAATTTCAGCTTGTTCAGCGCGTCGCGCAGCCCGTCGTACTGGTTGGCCTCGACCGGGTACAGGCCAGCGAACACCTGCGGCTTGATCACCTTGAAGCCGGGCAGCGCCGTCGCCGCCGGGCGGTCGGCCCGGGTCACGGTGTCGCCCACCTTGGCCGCTTCCAGCTCCTTGATGCCGGAGATGATGAAACCCACCTCGCCCGCCACCAGCCGCTGGCGCGACTGCGATTTGGGCGTGAACACGCCGACTTGCTCGCACAGGTGCGACGTGCCTGAGGACATCAGCAGGATCCTGTCCTTCGGGCTGAGCGTTCCGTCCATCATGCGCACCAGCATGACCACGCCGACGTAGTTGTCGAACCAGGAATCGATGATCAGCGCCTTGAGCGGCGCGTCGGGGCCGCCTTTGGGCGGCGGTATGCGGGCGATGACCGCCTCGAGTATGTCCTGCACGCCTTCGCCCGTCTTAGCGCTGACGCGCAGCGCGTCCTTGGCGTCGATGCCGATCACGTCCTCGATCTCGCGTATCGCCCCTTCCGGATCGGCCGAGGGCAGGTCGATCTTGTTCAGTACCGGCACCACCTCCACGCCCAGCTCGATCGCGGTATAGCAGTTCGCCACCGTCTGCGCCTCCACGCCCTGCGACGCGTCGACCACCAGCACCGCCCCTTCGCAGGCGGACAGGGAGCGCGACACCTCGTAGGAAAAATCCACGTGCCCCGGGGTGTCGATCAGGTTCAGGTTATAGAGACTGCCGTCGCGCGCCTTGTACTGCAGGGCTGCCGTCTGCGCCTTGATGGTGATGCCGCGCTCGCGCTCCAGGTCCATGGAATCGAGCACCTGCTCCTCCATCTCGCGCTCCGACAAGCCGCCGCACAATTGGATGAAGCGATCGGCAAGCGTCGATTTGCCGTGGTCGATGTGGGCGATGATGGAAAAATTGCGGATGTGCTGCATCATGAAAAAGGGCGCCTGCATGGCACCCTTTGAAGAATAACATTCGGTATTTTAACGGAAATTAACCAAATAAGCACGGACTTTAGGGGCGTCGAGATGATAATGGCACAGCTCGACGCCGGCGTGCATCAGCACCGGCACCAGGCTGCCGAAACGCTGCTCGAGGGCCGCGTCGTCATCGACGTCGACGACGTCGATGGCAAGCCCGAACTCCGTCCGCATCGGCTCCAGGGCAGCGAGCATTTCATCGCACAGGTGGCAATAGCTGCGGCCATATAGCGTGAGCCGCACTGCGGCCTGCTCCCCGCCCGAGCCCATCAGGGCCTGCCTTTCACTTGTCGTTCAGGCCTTTGATGGTGATGAAACTCTGGTTCTCGCCACGGCGCACATGCAGGGTAATCGTGACCGACTTGTCGATGCCGTTCAGCATTTTGTTGAACTGTGCGACGCTTTTTGCCTCGGTATTGACGCCCTTGTGGATCAGCGCGAGGATGACGTCGCCCTTGCGCAGGTCCCCGCGGGGCTGGCCGCGCACGTCGTCCACCATCACGCCGCCCGCAATTTTCAGCTCCTTGCGCTGCTCGTCGGACAAATCCGACAGCACCAGACCGAGGCGGTTGGCGGCCGCTTCGGCCGGCTTGGAACGCTTGGTTTCGCGGCCGGCGAGCTTGTCTGCGGGAATTTCAGCCACGGTCACGGTGAGATCCTTGCTGGCGCCTTTGCGCCAGACCTGCATGGCGACCTTGCTGCCGGGCCGGGTGGCGCCGACGATGCGCGGCAGTTCGCTCGAAGTCGCAACATTCTTGCCGTCGAATTTGATGATGATGTCGCTCACCTCGACCCCGGCTTTTTCCGCCGGACCGCCTTTCTCCACCGCGTTGACCAAGGCGCCCAGGGGCTTGGGCAGGCCGAAGGAATCGGCCAGTTCCTTGGTCACTTCCTGAATTACCACGCCGATGCGGCCCCGGCTGACGCGGCCGGCGCTGCGCAGCTGATTTTGAACGTCCAGCGCAAGGTCGATCGGGATCGCGAATGACAGGCCCATGTAACCGCCGGTGCGGCTGTAAATCTGCGAGTTGATTCCGACCACCTCGCCGCGCAGGTTGAACAGCGGGCCGCCGGAGTTCCCCGGATTGACCGCGGCGTCGGTCTGGATGAACGGGACCAGGTTTTCCTGAGGCAGGGAACGCGCCTTGCCGCTGACGATGCCGGCGGTGACGGTGTTGTCGAAGCCGAACGGCGAGCCGATCGCGAGCACCCATTCGCCCACTTTGAGCTTGTTCGGATCGCCCAGTTTGACCACCGGCAGGCCGGCCGCATCTATTTTGATCAGGGCTACGTCGGTGCGCTTGTCGGCGCCGATGACCTTGGCCTTGTATTCGCGCTTGTCGGTAAGGCGCACGGTGATTTCGTCGGCGCCGTCGACGACATGCGCGTTGGTCAGGATATATCCGTCCGCGCTGATGATGAAGCCCGAGCCCAGCGAGCGGGTTGAAAACTCGTGCGGGGTCTGCCCCGGATTCTGCGGCATGAAGCGGCGGAAGAACTCGAAGAACGGATCGTTCTCGTCGAGGTCCGGCATCTGCGGCACTTGCGGGTGCGCGCGCGCGGTCTGCGCCGTGCTGATATTGACCACGGCCGGCCCCGCCTT
Organism: Pseudomonadota bacterium; assembly: GCA_021848555.1. The sequence goes on from JAJZUN010000263.1 coordinate 3,327, forward strand.
CTCCACCAGTTCGGTGAAATCGGGCAATTCGCGCGCCTGGCTGTATGCGCCGAGCGGCAGCAGCGCGAGCAGCCATAGGAGCAGTATTTTTCGCATGGTTACACGTTCCTTTCTAGCGTTTTACGGAGTATTGCAGAAAATCGATCCCCGGGGGTTGCGCCAGGCGCAGACCATGGATCACGGCTTGCGGTATTCCACCGATTCGGCAAGCTTTCTCACGCTGTCGGCCGGCGCCTCCCCCAGCACGGTTACCAGATTGCCGGCGACCTGCCGGCTGTAGATGTTGATCGCACCCTGCCGTGACAGCCCCGCCGGCGGCAGAGTCGTCCTGCCGGCAATGGGCTCGATGAACACCGATACCGCGGCCAGGCCGTCGGAATACACCACATGGCCCACCTCGTTCGACCCGCCCTGGGTGCGTTTCATCTCGGTCACTTTCCTGAAGCCGGGCAGTTCCGGATTGATGGTCCAGCCCGACGCCGCCAGGCTGGCCGTAATGGCGCCCGATTGCTCCACGTGCCAGTCGCGCGACTTGGCCTGCAGCCTGGACTTGAGCTGGCTATGGTCGATCTTGCCGCCGATGCTGATCTGGGTAAACGTGAACTGCTCGATCGGCTCGTTCCGCTCGTTCAGGATCTGCGACTTGATCAACATGCCGGTCTTGGCATCGGCCCACAGCTTGCGGCCGTAGCGCAGTTTGTCTTTGGGCAGAAGCACGATAGTCTGGCAGTCGTAGCCGGCGATGCGCTCGATCGCCCCGGCGCGCACATCGTAGTGCTCGGCTATGTCCTGCAGGCTTTCCGGCATGAACGATGGAAACACCTTGTGGTCGGTCTGCGTGTCGACCTTGATCGTCATGCTCTCCGGCAGGTAGCAGGTTACTTCGTCGCCGCTGCGCACGATTTCGCGCGGATGGCCGTCCAGTGTTTCCAGGCGCTCTCGGGTTCCGTTGCGGCCTACCACGTGGACGATGCGCGAAGTCTCGGACTGCTCGCCGCTGCGGTAGACGAAGGTTCCGGTGTAGCTGAGCTTTTGTGTCGCCACATGGATGCGTGCCAGCCACGACAGCGCGTCGCCATCGGCCCGCGCCATCTGCGCCGACAGCGCGAGCAGCAACAAGGCCAGGATTCTCATCGGCGCGCGCTGCTGCGCTCTTCGGCCACGGTGCGCACATAGGATGCGACACCCTGCATCGCGCTGCTCGGCGAATAGCGCTGGTGCGCCAGCAGGTAGTCGTTGGCGCCGGCGCCGGCCTGCACTGCCGCCGGCTGAACGCTGGCCCCGGGGGCGGCGGCGATCTGCACCGGCTCCTGCTGCGTTCCCGACAAGGCCATCCAGCCGACGAACATCACGGCCGCCACGCCCGCCGCCATCGACATCGCCGCCCAGCGCAGTTTTTCGCTGCGGCGCCGGGGCGCCAGCACCGTGGGCTCGGCGTCGAGCCGCCCGCGTATGCCGGCAATCAAGTCCGGTCCGTGCACGCCGCGCAGGGCGTCGCCGATCAGGTGGTAGCAATCCCAATTGCGGCGCAACTCGGCGTCGTGCTTGATCTGCGGCAGGAGCGCGTCGGCTTGCCGGCGGTCCAACTCGCCGTCCATCCAGGCGGACAAAGTGTTTTTCATGGCGTTACCACCTCTTGTCTTTAGATATATCCAGCAGCGGCCGCAACTGCTCCGCGATCGCTTCGCGCGCACGGAATATGCGGGAGCGCACAGTGCCGATCGGGCAGTCCATAATCTTCGCGATATCCTCGTAGCTCATGCCTTCGATCTCGCGCAGCATGATTGCCGCCTTCAGTTCTTCAGGCAGCCGATCCATGCTTTGGTTCACTGTTTGTGCGATCTGCTTGCTCATCAGCAGATTTT
>JAJZUN010000264.1 GCA_021848555.1 Pseudomonadota bacterium
CGCCCGCCGACCTGGTCGGTATAGGCGCCGCCGATCAGATTGAACGTGATCTGCGCCAGCACCGGCAGCGCGACCAGCGTGCCTATGCCCACCCCGGACATGCCCAGCTCGCTGGCGTAAAGCGGCACCAGGGGATAGGTCATGCCCAGCGCAAAATTCCAGGTAAACGAGCTGAGGAAGAACGGCAAGACCGATCGGTTCGCCGTAGCCTCGGGTATTTTGTTCATGCGGATGGCGGCGCCTGTCTTCTATAGCGCAGCGCGTACAGGCCGCACGCGAGCAGGGCGAGCAGCACCAGCGGCGCGTTGCCCCAGCGCACGAAAGGCGTGGCGCCGCTGCGGCCCTGGGCGCTGCCCGTCAGCGTGCCCTGGGTGAAGGGCGCGAGGGCGGCGGTAACCCGTCCCCGATGATCGATAATGGCGGTCATGCCGGTGTTGGTGGCGCGCAGCATGCCGCGGCCGGTCTCCAGCGCGCGCATGCGCGAAATCTGCAGATGCTGGTGCGGCGCCAGCGAGTCGCCGAACCAGGCGACGTTGCTGATGTTCACGAGCAGCGTCGCCTCGGGCAGGAAGCGAATGATTTCGCCGCCGAACGCATCTTCGTAGCAGATATCGACCGCGATTTTTTGTCCGGCGAGGGCCAGCGGCGCCTGCGCCGCGTTGCCGCGCGAGAAATCGGCGAGCGGAATTTTCAGCACCGACAGCACCCAGCCGAAGCCGGGCGGAATGAACTCTCCGAACGGAACCAGGTGGATTTTGTCGTAGCGCTGGGTGGGCGAGGCGCCCAGCGTGAGCGCGCTGTTGTAATAGCGCCCGGGCGCCTCGCGCAGCGGCAGGCCCAGGATCAGGTCGCCGCCGTGGCCGCGCGCGCTGCGCTCGAGCGCGCGCACCAGCTCCGGGTCGATCAAGTCGAGAAAACGCGGTATCGCGGTCTCGGGCAGGATGGTGAGGCGCGCCGCCGAGCGTTCGATCATGCGCTGGTACAGCTGCACGGTGGAAGCGAAACGCGCCGCGTCCCATTTGAGGTCCTGCGCGATATTTCCCTGCAGCAGGCTCACCGTAACCGGCGCGCCCAGCGGCTGGGTCCATTCGACGCGCGCCAGGCCCCACCCCAGGCCCAGGATCAAGGCGAGGGACGCGAGCGCCCGGCCGCGCGTTGCGGCGCGGGCGAGCGCGAGCAGCAGTCCTGCGCCGAGCCACACCAGCCAGGACAAAGCGAATACGCCGGCGATAGGGGCGTAGCCGCCCAGCGGCGTATCGGTTTGCGAATAACCCAGGATCAGCCAGGGAAAGCCGGTGAACACCCACGAGCGCAGCCACTCCGTCAGCACCCATAGCGCCGGGATCAGCAGCAATTGCCGCGCCGCGGGCGGCCCGGCTATGCGTGCCTGCAGGTAACCGACCAGGGCCGGATACAGCGCGAGAAAGGCGCAGAACAGCAGGGTCGCGGCGGCCGCGAGCGGCGCCGGCATGGCGCCGAATTGGTGCAGGCTGACATAGACCCAGCTGACGCCGGCCAGAAACAGGCCCAGCCCGTAGGCGAAACCGAGCGCGGCCGCGCGGCGCGGCGCGGCCGCGCCCTGCCACAGCCAGAGCAGCCCGGCGGCGCCCAGCACAGGCAGGGGGGCGAGGCCCAGGGGCGCGAACCCCGCTACCGTGGCCGCGCCGAGGAGGAATGCCGCTAAGTGGGCGCGTGCCTGCCGCAATCCGTCGGGAATCATTGATCCCGCGGCTTTTGCACCAGCAGGGTGTGCACGCGGCGGCTGTCGGCGCGCATCACCTGGAACTTGAATCCGCCGATGATGATGTTCTCGCCGCGCTTGGGCACCCGGCCGAATCGGCTGATCACCAGGCCTCCCACCGTGTCGTAGGCCTCGTCCGCGAATTCGGTGCCGAACGCCTCGTTGAAATCGGTGATCTCGGTCTGCGCCTTGACCCGGTACTGGCCGCTCGATTCGGGCAGGATGTTGTCTTCCGTTTCGTCGAAGTCGTACTCGTCCTCGATGTCGCCGACGATCTGCTCCAGCACGTCTTCAATGGTCACCAGACCGGCGACGCCGCCGTATTCGTCCACCACGATGGCCATGTGGTTGCGGCTGGCGCGGAATTCGCGCAGCAGTATGTTCAGGCGTTTGGATTCGGGCACGAACACGGCGGGGCGCAGCATCTCGCGCACGTCGAATTCCTCTTCGCCGGCGTAATAGTGCAGCAAATCCTTGGCGAGCAGGATGCCGAGCACGTTGTCGCGCTCGCGGTCGATCACCGGGAAACGCGAATGCGCCGTCGAGATCACCGAGGGGATGAACTTGTCCGGCGTCTCGCCGATGTCGACCACGTCCATCTGCGCGCGCGGAATCATGATGTCGCGCACCTGCATCTCCGACACCTGCAGCACGCCCTCGATCATCGACAGGGCCTCGGAGTCGATCAGATTGTGCGCGTAGGCGGAATGCAGCAGCTGGACCAGCTGCTCGCGGTCCTCCGGCCCGCGCAGGATCAGCGCCGACAGGCGTTCGAGGAATGAGGGTTTATGTTCTTTTTCGTCGTGCATATTGTGGTTGGCCGGGAGGGGGGAGGCGGTACGCGAACCGCTACTATCCTACCACCACCTTCTATTGGCTACGCAGAGGCGTAAGGATCGGGAAACCCTAGCTGCGCCAGGATCTTCCTTTCCAGCGCCTCCATGCGCGCCGCTGCGCGCGGCTGCTCGTGATCGTGTCCCTGCAGGTGCAGCGCGCCGTGCACCGTCAGGTGCGCGACATGCGCGGCGAGCGCCTTGCCCTGCGCGCGCGCCTCGCGCCGCAGCACCGGCGCGCACAGCACGATGTCCCCTGCGAGCACCTGGCCGCGTTCCCCGCCGCCGTAGCCGAAGCTGAGCACGTTGGTGGCGTAGTTGCGGTCGCGGTAGGCGCGGTTGAGCGCCCGCCCTTCGGCGGCGCCGACGTAGCGCACGGTGATCGCGGCGCTCTGCGCCAGGGCGGCCGCGAGCCAGCGGCGCAACTCAGGCTCGGCCGGCAGGCCGGGGGAATTTACCGCCTTCTGCACGGTCAGTTCCAGTCTGGCCGCGCCGGACTCAGCCCTCGTTCTGCTGGCGCTCATAGGCGTTGACGATGCGCTGCACCAGCGGGTGACGCACCACGTCCTCGGCGAGGAACTGCGTGAAGGCGAGGCCGCGCACCTCGGCCAGTATCCGGCGCGCCTCGATCAGGCCGCTCTTGCTGCCGCGCGGCAGGTCGATCTGGGTGACGTCGCCGGTGACCACCGCCTTGCTGCCGAAACCGATGCGCGTGAGGAACATTTTCATCTGCTCCGGCGTGGTGTTCTGCGCTTCGTCGAGGATGATGAAGGAGTGGTTGAGCGTGCGTCCGCGCATATACGCGAGCGGCGCGATCTCTATCGCCCCGCGCTCGAACATCCGTCCGACCTTGTCGAAGCCCATCAGGTCGTAGAGGGCGTCGTGCAGCGGGCGCAGATAGGGATTGACCTTCTCCGCCAGGTCGCCCGGGAGAAAACCCAGGCGCTCGCCTGCCTCGACCGCGGGGCGCACCAGCACGATGCGCTTCACCGCGTCGCGCTCCAGCGCGTCCACCGCGCAGGCCACCGCCAGATAAGTCTTGCCGGTTCCCGCCGGGCCGATGCCGAAGGTGATGTCGTGTTCGAGTATGTTCTTCATGTACTCGACCTGGCGCGGAGTGCGTCCGTGCAGGTCGGGCTTGCGTGTGAGCAGGGCGGGGGTTTGCTCACCGGCGCTGGGCTCGCGGACTTCCACCAGGCCGAGCTGCACGTCGTCCAAGGTGAGGCCGCGCTTGGCCTGGTTGTAGAAGCGCTCCAGCACTTCGGCCCCGCGCGCGGTCTGGCGCGGATGGCCCTTGAGCACGAAGCGTTCGCCGCGGCGCGCGATCGTGATGTCGAGCCCGATTTCGATCTGGCGCAGGTTTTCGTCGAACGCGCCGCACAAGGTCGCGAGGCGCTCGTTGTCGACCGGCGACAGCGTGACTTCCACGGACCGCGGTTTCATTGTGCGGCGCGGTCGCTCGCCGCGACCAGGTGGGTCGTTCCGCCCGCTGGCGCCAGGTGGACTGCGCCGCCCGACTCCGGAGCGCGGCATTCGCCGCCGGATGGAACGCGGACTTCGCCGCCCGACGTTGGAACGCGGTATTCGCCGCGTAGGGTATGCGATCGCGCGGCGGTGATGGTGATATCGATCATGTGGCCGATGAGTTCGGGCGGGCCGGCGAAATTCACTACGCGGTTATTGCTGCAGCGGCCGCAGAGTTCGCCCGCATGTTTCTTTGCGGCGCCCTCGACCAGAACGCGTTGCGTGCCGCCTATCATGGACCGGCTGATGGCGCTCGCCTGCGCCTCGATTTGCGCCTGGAGGCGCGCCAGGCGTTCCTGCTTCAACGGCTGCGGGGTGTCGTCGGCGAGTTCGGCCGCCGGTGTGCCCGGTCGCGGACTGTAGAGAAAGGAGTAGGAGTCGTCGAAACCGATTTCGGCCACGAGCTTCATGGTCGCTTCGAAATCGCGCTCGGTCTCGCCGGGGAAGCCGACGATGAAGTCCGATGAAATCGAGACGCCGGGGCGCGCCGCGCGCAGCCGGCGGATGATGGACTTGTACTCGAGCGCGGTGTAGCCGCGCTTCATCGCGGCAAGCACGCGGTCCGAGCCCGACTGCAGTGGCAGATGCACATGGTCCGCGAGCTTGGGAATGCGCACGTAGGCATCGATCAGGCGCTGGGTGAAGTCCTTGGGATGCGAGGTGGTGTAGCGGATGCGCTCGATGCCGGGGATTTCGGCAACATACTCGAGGAGCAGCGCAAAATCGGCGCGCTCCAGCGCGCCGTCCTTAGTGCTGACGATGTCGCCGCGGTAGGCGTTCACGTTCTGGCCGAGCAGGGTGACTTCCTTCACGCCCGAGAGCGCGAGTTCCGCCACTTCGGTGAGCACATCCTCGAACGGGCGCGAAACCTCCTCGCCGCGGGTGTAGGGAACGACGCAGAAACTGCAGTACTTGCTGCAGCCTTCCATGATGGAGACAAAGGCCGATGCGCTTGCCGGCCGCGCCGGCGGCAGGCGGTCGAATTTCTCTATCTCGGGAAAGGAGATATCGACCTGCGCCCGGCCGGTGCGCCGGCGCGCCTCGAGCAGGTCGGGCAGGCGGTGCAGGGTTTGCGGGCCGAATACCACGTC
>JAJZUN010000265.1 GCA_021848555.1 Pseudomonadota bacterium
GCGCGCTGCGACTTCCAGCAGCCACACGCCTTGCGCGTTCACGCGCATTTCGGCGTGGATCGGTCCGGTCTCGAGGCCGGCCAGCGTGCAGGCCTGCTGCACCGTGCGCGCAATCTCGTCCTGCCGTTCCTGCGCGAGGCGCGAAGGCGTCAGGTACAGCGTTTCTTCGAAATAAGGACCGTCCAGCGGATCGGGCTTGTCGAACAGCGCCAGCACGCGCAGCTTGCCCTCCTGCAGCAGGCCTTCGAGCGCGTGTTCGCTGCCGGGAATGAAGCGCTCCACCACCAGACCCAGCTCGGCCGCATCGCGATCGGCTTTGGCCTGAATCGCGCGCACCCAGCGCAGCGCCTGCACGTAGTCCTCGCGCGTGTCAGCGCGGATCACGCCGCGGCTCGCGCTCAAGCGCCGCGCCTTGACCACCAGCGGAAACGCCAGCGGCGGCGCGAGCCCGGCACCCGCGGCATCGCCCTCCAGATGCGCGAACTCGGGGCATAGCAGGCCGCCGCGCCGCAGCAGATTGCGAAACGCGAGCTTGTCGCGCGTCTGCCGCACCGCTTCGGGCGCATTGCCCGGCAGATAGAAGTATTCGCACAACAGCGCCGCCAGATCCAGGCCGCTGTCGTCGACGGCAAGCACCGCGTCCGGCTTGCGCCCCAACGCAGGCAGCAGTTGCTTCAGCGCCGCCACCGGCTGGTGGAAAGGCAGGGCTTGGATCGGGCTCATGCCCCAGGCAGGCGCGAGCTGGTGGCAGTAATTCGCGACGGCGATCACCTCGACCTCCAGCCGCTTTGCCGCCGCGAGAAAATCCTCGTTGCGGTAGCTCGCGGCGGGCAGGAGCAGCAGCAAACGCTTCATGATTGCGGCATCAGAAGCTTTGCAGCTGCTGCTCGGTCGGCTCGGCGCAGCAGTACCAGGGCTCGGACAGATGCGCGATCGGCTCGCCGAAATCCGCAGGCGCGAGCGGCGGCGGCGCAAGCCCCAGCGCCGCATGCGCGCGCTGCCAGATCCGGGTAAAGATTTCGCTGCGCGCGAGTCCGCCTTGCTCGCCCTGCGCCGCCAGCGCCTGCAGCGCCTGCTGCAGGGCATCGACGCGCGCGTCGGCGTGGCGCCAGGGATAGCCGAGCAATTTTGCGTCGAACGGGGCCAGCCGTTCGCGAAATCCCGGCAGCTGCAGCAGCCAGGAACCCGCCGGCACCAGCAGGCGTATGCACAGCTGGATCGGCGGCACGGCTTGCACCAGCTTCAGGCGCAACAGGCTGCGCAGCAGCTCAAGATAGCCCTCGAGGCTGGTCCAGGGCGTAAACGGCACGAACGTCGGCGCCATGCCTATGCCGGCGTCGCGGCACAGCTGCAAGGCGCGCTCGAAGTCGGCGCGCGTATGGTTCTTCGCCAGATATTGCAGCACCTGATCGTCCACCGACTCCACCGCCGCGGTGACGAACAGGCAGCCCGCCGCCTTCAGCGCGGGCAGCAGGTCGGCGTGGGCGATGAGGTGCTGGATCTTGATCGTGGCGTCGAAGCTCAGGCCCGGATACGCCGCGTGCATGGCGGCGAGCACTTTCATCGCATGGGTCGTGCCGTTGAAAAAATCCGGATCGCCGAAGGAGATATGCGCGGCGCCGGCCGCGACCTGCTGCGCGATATCGGCCATCACCACCGGCAGCGGCACCACGCGGAATTTGCCTTGATACACCGGCACCACCGGGCAGTGCCGGCACAAGTGCTTGCAGCCGCGGCTGGCTTCGATGAAGCCGAGCCGCTTCTTGCCGCCGTCGGGCAGCAGCAGATGGGCGTAGCGCGCAAGTGCAGGCAGGCCGGAGCGGTCCGGCGTCAGAAAATCGATCTTGGCCAGATGCCCCACCGGCTCGGATTGCGTCTCGCAGGACTCCCCCGCGCGCAGCCGCTGCGCCAGCCGCAGCAGGCCGGGTTCGCACTCGCCGCCGAGTATGGTTTTCACGCCGAGGCTGCGCAGCATTTCCTGGTTCATCGGCGCATACAGTCCGTATACGCACAGCTCGGCGCGCGGCGCGAGCGTGCGTATGCGCGGCAGGGCTTCGACCGCGATGCGCGTGGCGGTGTGCATGCCGACATAGATCGCCACCAGCTGCGCGCCCGCCAGCGCCTGCGCCTCGAGTTGCTGCAGCGAAAGGTCGAGGCAGCGCACGTCGAAGCCATCCTGCTTCAGCCATGCGCTTGCTTCGGCCAGCGCGAACGGCTGCCGGCCGAGTTCGTACGGATTGATCAGCACGACCTCGAAGCGCGCGCGAGCCGCGCCCGCTTCCCCTGGCTCGGCGCCGTCGTGCAGGCAGCAATCGCTGCGGCTATCCATGCGCGCCTATTTCGCTTTGGGGCGCTGCGCGAACACACCGGTCCCGGGCTCGCGGCTCGCGCCCGCCTCCTGCATGCGCTGCAGGTAATGCGCCCACATACTGTCCTGGTTCTGGCCCAGGTTATAGAAATAGTCCCAGGAATAAATGCCGCTGTCGTGCCCGTCGGAGAACACCAATTGCACCGCATACGAGCCCACCGGCTCGACGCCGGTGATTTCGACGCCCTTCTTCCCGATCTGCAGCACCTCCTGTCCCGGGCCGTGGCCGCGCACCTCGGCCGAGGGCGAGTAGACGCGCAGGAATTCGAACGGCAGCGTAAAGCGCTTGCCGTCGGCAAAAGCGATTTCCAGCACGCGCGATTTCTGGTGCAGCTTGATTTCGGTCGGGGCCGGTGTGGTGTCGTCTAATCCTGCCATGAGATCTCCTTGGTTCGCATTGCCCCTATGGTAACGGTATTGCCGGCCTGCGTGGCGGCGGGATTGCAGCGGTTCCGGTCCCCGGCGCGGCCTCGTTTCAGCCCGCGCCGGGCCCTTGATGTACATCAAAATGCCAATTTGACTTTTGCGCGAACATAGCGTCAAGCAAAAACCCGGCGCGCCTGGCTTGATGGGGTCGGCAAAACGCCGCGAAACGGGCAAGCATAAATTGAATCCCCCATCGTTAAGGAAAATGCAATGAATGCGTGGATGATGGACCTTGTCTTTACCGTTTTCCTGCTCCTGGCATCTACCGGCGTATTTTTCTTCGTCGTTACGCGGGGCGCCCTGGTTTTGCGCGGATTGTCGCCGGGTTCACACAACGACAAATCGCATGTGTACCCGATCTATTCGAACATGCGCCTGATCAAGCTGGTCGATTTCCAGCCCATCATCTCGGCCATCCTGCTGTTTCAGTATCACCACCTGGTGTCGAAAATCGTCTCCGAACTCAAGCAAATGGACCTCGGAAACAGGAAGGTGCTGATCACTTCCTGCGCGTTCGGCAATGTGATTCCGCGCGTGGTGCAGGCGGCGCTCGGCTCGGGCGCCGAGCGCGTGCTCATCGCCGACATCATCCAGAACGAACTGGTGCATGCAAAGACCAAGCTGACCGAGTACGCGGGCAGGGTCGAGTACGTCGAAGACAACGCCACCTCGATGAGGCTCAAGGATGACGGCGTCGCCGCCAACGTCATTTTCTTCCTGCTGCACGAGCTGCCGCATCACCTCAAAGGCCAGACCCTGAACGAGGCCGGACGCATGCTCGCCCCGGGAGGCAAGCTGTTCCTGGCCGAATTCCACCGGCCGCAGCTGTGGGTGCTGCGCGCGCTCAGCTGGACTTATTTCAAGGTGTTCGAGCCGCTGGGCCTCGCGCTGTGGGATACGCATGACCCGCTCGCCCACCTCGAGAACGCGGGCGGATGGAAGTGCGAGCGCACCACTTATTTCTTCGGCAATTTCCAGATCATCACCGCGACCAAGCTGTAGCGCTCGGCGCGCTGTTGTATCGCGGCAGCAGAAGGCTCCTGCGGGAGCGGCTGTTTCAGATGCGCAGCCAGCCGCGCTGCGCGGCCTGGTGCGCGAGGATGCCGAACAGCACGGCCGCGCCCACATTCCAGATGGCGAAGGCAGCCGTGGCCAGCACCACGAAACGGTCGGCCTTGTCCGTGCCGCTGTCGCGGCTGCCCAGGGCGAGCTGCAGACCGGCCAGGAACAGGATCACGCCGAGCACGTACTGCGGAAAAATCCTGAACAGCGTGACGATGGACGAGGACAGGAACAGCCCGGCCGCCAGCAGGATGCCGCCGAGAATGATGGACGAGCCGCCGGTGCGCGCGCCGAACTGCACGTGGCCGGCCATGCCGCCCGCACCATGGCACATGGGTATGCCCCCGATCAGGCTCGCCCCCAGGTTCATCAGGCCGGTGGAGTAAGCCACCGCGCGCTCGCTCACCGGCCGGTCGGGAAACAGGCGGTTGTTCTCCTCGGTGATCGCGATGAACGCATTGCCGAACGTCAAAGGCAGCTGCGGCAGCGCCAGCAGCATGAATCCGAGCCAGAGATCGTGCAGCGTGAGCGACTGCCAGGCCGGCGCCGGAATTCTGAATTCCGGTTTCAGTGCGCCCAGGTCGCGCATCAGTTGCGGCTGCTCGACCAGCGCGATCGCGACTCCGAGTGCGAGCAGCACCAGCATCGCCGGCACGCGCGGGCGTCCGAGCAGCAGCAGCGTCAACGCCAGCAGCAGGCCCGCAATCCAGGGACTCGCGGCCATCATGTGGATGCCTTCGAGCATGAAGGAAAAGCCCAGGCCCATGACCACGCCCAACAACGCCGAGCGCGGCACCCAGCGCGCCGCCCGCCGGCCCAGCCCGGTCAGCGCGAGGACGATCCACAACAGGCCCGTCGTCAGCGCCGCGCCGATCACCGCCCCCGCGCCCACGCCCGCCGCAAGCATGCTCTGGCTCACCGCCGCCGCCCCTATGGCCTTCATCGGCTGCACCGGAAACGGCGTGCGGTGTACATAGCCGGCCACGATCAGCGCCGCACCGAAGGCCACGAGCAGGCCGTTCGCGTCCATGTTCAGTATCGACACGTAGGCGGCGACGAAGGGAATCAGCGTTCCCAGATCGCCGAAAGCCCCGGACCATTCGGGCAGATCGAAGCGGTTCGGCGGACGCGCGGATTCATGCTGCATAGGCCGGGAATCATACAAGAGTCCGCAGCGCGCAGATAGCCGGCCCTGAGATTTATACTGTACGCAGCCCCCTACGGACCAAGCGAAGGAAATCCCATGTTCGATCATTTGTTGGATGCAGAACAACGCCGCGTGCGCGACGCCGCGCGCGAATTCGTGAACGCCACGCCGCGCCAGCTGATCC
>JAJZUN010000266.1 GCA_021848555.1 Pseudomonadota bacterium
CAGCCAGTGCGCATCCGCCACCGCTACCGAAACACGGCCCGTGACCGGAAGCGTGCGCACCCAGTCGCGCAACCGCCCCAACGCGGCAGCATCGGCCTTTACTTCTCGATCCTGACCGGAGAGACTCTTAAGAAGATCCAGCTTGAGTTCGCTCTGCGCCGCCACCTCCCCCGGCACGCGCCAGCTCAAGCCCAGCGGATACGCATTCGGATCTATGGCTTGTTCCAACAGCCAGTCACTCAACCGCTTTGGGTCAGTAATCGTATTCTGCGCGACAGCCTGCACTTGCGCACCAGCTGCAGAGGCAACCTGGCCGTACGTCGCATAGGGAGCTAGAACGAATGCCCCAATCAGCGCTACGACAAGCTTATGCGCCCCTTTGACAACTTCAATCTCGTCATTCCGAGCAACGCGAGGAATCTGCTTTTCATCTTGAGCAAGAAGCAGATTCCTCGGCCGTCGGCCTCGGAATGACATTTCTTGGAGATCGCCTTAGGAAATCATGAACGCCCCCGAACTCAAGCGTCAGCACCTCATCGATCCGGAGATATGCATCCGCTGCAACACCTGCGAGGAGGCATGTCCGGTCGATGCGGTCACCCACGACGGGCGCAATTACGTGGTCAAGTTCGAGCTGTGCAATTTCTGCAACGACTGCATCTCTCCCTGCCCCACCGGCGCCATCGATAACTGGCGCCAGGTGGCAAAGCCCTACGCCCTGGACGAGCAGTTTTCCTGGGACGCCCTGCCGCCGGACACCGCACCCGAGGTCGCGGGGGCGGTCGACCTTCCCGAGGAAGTGCAGCGCATCACCGATATTGCAACCCAGGGCCAGGGCGGGCCGGCAGCACCGCCGTGGTCGGCCGCCCACCCCTATCTCAACCTTTACACCCTGGCGCAGCCGGCGGTGGCGACCGTGGCGGGCAACTACCGACTGACCGCGCCGGACACATCGAACGAAATCCACCACATCGTGCTCGATTTCGGTGCCACCGCATTTCCCGTGCTGGAGGGGCAATCCCTGGGCATCGTTCCACCGGGGGTGGACGCCTCCGGCAAGCCCCACCACATCCGGCTTTACTCGACCGCCAGCCCGCGCGACGGCGAACGCCCCGGCTTCAACAATCTCGCGCTCACGGTGAAGCGCGTCACCTCGGATCGCGACGGCAATCCGGTGCGCGGGCTCGCCTCGAATTACCTGTGCGATCTGAAGAAAGGCGAGCAGGTCAAGGTGGTCGGTCCCTATGGCGCGAGCTTTCTCATGCCCAACCACCCCGGGTCCAGCATCATCATGATCTGCACCGGCACCGGGTCTGCGCCGATGCGCGCCATGACCGAACGCCGCCGCCGGCGCATGGGACGGAAGGAAGGCGGCGAGCTGTGGTTGTTCTTCGGTGCACGCACGCCGGGGGAACTGCCTTACTGCGGGCCGCTGCAGAAACTGCCCAAGGAACTGATCAACGTCAACCTGGCGTACTCGCGCCAGCCGGACCAGCCCAAGCAATATGTGCAGGGCCTGATACGCGCCCGCGGCGACGACATGGCGCGGCTGCTCCGCGACGAGAACAGCTATATCTACATCTGCGGCCTGAAGGCGATGGAAGCGGGCGTGGACGAGGCCTTCGCCGAGGTCTGCCGCAGCCGCGGCATGAACTGGGCCGATATCTTGCCGCAGCTCAAAGCGGCGAGCCGCTACCACGTAGAGACCTACTGAGGCGAAGACCCGCATCCTGTGATCGCCGCAGCGTCGGCGCCTGGGCCAATGTGCCCGCCGACCGAGAAAGCCGAGCATGATATTGATCAACATGCCACGGTTTGCCTTGGGAGTAGAATGGTTTTCCATTCCGCCCTGGGCCGGGTTGCTCCATGGCGTTGTCCAGTTCTTTTCCAGCAGCATGCATCTGCGTTTCGCGTTGCCGGTACTTGATGCTGGCCGTGCCGGCGATCGAGGATGCGGAGCGGAACCTTTACCTTGTGCGATTCCCGCTGGAGGCGGGGAACGGCCCGGAGGGCATCACCGCGGCGGCCGGCCGCAGAACAGAGGAACACGCCGCATGAGCCATGTGTTGATCGTCGAGGACCGGGAGGAGAGCCGCTATCTGCTCAAGACCCTGCTGGAGGGCAACGGCTATCGGGTGACGCAGGCGTGTGACGGCCTGGAGGCGCTGGCCGCCGCGCGGCGCGAGCCGCCCGATGTCGTCGTCTCAGACGTGCTGATGCCGAACATGGACGGTTTCACGCTGTGCCGCGCCTGGATGCAGGAAGCGGCGCTGAGAGTCATCCCTTTCGTTTTCTACTCCGCCACCTACACTGATCCCGAGGACCAGCGCCTGGCGCTGGCGCTGGGCGCGGTACGCTATCTGATCAAGCCTGTGGAAACCGAGGTGTTTCTGGCGGAGTTGAAATCTGTGTTGGAACAACATGCGGCGCACCCCGCGCCCGGCCCCGCCTCACCGCTGGACGAAAGCGCCTTCTACGCGCTGCACGATGCCGCGCTCGCGCGCAATCTCGAGCGCAAGATCTCGCAACTGGAGGCGATGAACCGCAAACTCGACCAGAGCGAAAGGAACTATCGGCAACTGTTCGACGCCAACCCTCTGCCGATGTGGGTGTTCGACCTGGAAACGCTGGCCTTCCTCGCGGTGAACGACGCGGCGATAGCCCACTACGGTTACAGCCGGGAGGAGTTCCTGTCGATGACCATCGCCGACATCCGCCCGGACGAGGAAATGCAGCGCATGCTGCTGATGGTCGACCAATTGGTGAGCGAAGATAAGCCAGAGAGCGGCATCTGGCGACACCGCAGGATAGACGGCACACAGATGGATGTGGAGGTACGCTCGCACCTGATCGATTTCCGCGGCCGGCGCGCGAACATGGTGCTGGCGCAAGACATAAGCGAACGCCTGCGCGCCGAGGCGCAGATCCGGAGCTACATAGAACAACTGAAGACCGCGTTCATGAGCACGGTCGAGGTGGCGACGACCTTGAGCGAAATGCGCGATCCGTACACGGCGGGCCATGAGCGCAGGGTGGCCGCGATCGCTTCGGCGATCGGCGCCGCGTTCGGCTTCGACGCACGACGGCTTGAGGGCCTGCGGGTGGCGGGCTTCCTGCACGACGTGGGCAAGATCACCATTCCGGCAGAGATACTGTCCAAACCCGGCAAGCTCAGCGCGATCGAGTTTCAGTTGATTCAGGGCCACGCGCAGGCCGGTTACGACGTGCTGAAGGACGTGACCTTTCCCTGGCCGGTGGCCGAGGTCGCGCTGCAGCACCACGAGCGCATGGACGGCAGCGGCTATCCGCAGGGCTTGAAGGGGGAAGCAATTCTGATCGAGGCGCGCATCCTGGCGGTGGCCGACGTGGTCGAGGCGATGGCCTCGCACCGCCCCTACCGCGCAGCGCTCGGCATTGAGGCGGCGTTGGCGGAGATCGAGCGCGGGCGCGGCACGGCGTACGACGCCGGCGTTGCCGACGTCTGTCTCAGTCTGTTCAGGGACAAGGGCTACGCGCTTCCAGCTTAGCGCCTTGCTCTTTACACTCGCCAATACGAAGAAGCGGCCATGCAGCGCCAAATAATGACCCTGATCCTCCTGGCCGC
Organism: Pseudomonadota bacterium; assembly: GCA_021848555.1. Next base: position 3,605 of record JAJZUN010000266.1, read on the forward strand.
AACCGGTCTGGGCGCGCTATCGCTCGCCGACCGCACATACCGGGCGCAAATTCATTTGGACAACGCCCAGGCCCTGGCACAAGCGAGCGCGGACACCCAGAATCGGCTGCAATGGGCATTCACCCTGGGCCTGCGCACCATCGAGGATTTGCAGGCATTCATGCTCGCCCCCGCCGCCCTGCCGGATAATCAAACCTTCAATCGTTACGCCGCCGGCGTCCTCGACCATTACCCCAGCATCCGCGGCCTGGCTTACATAGACGCAAACCGCATCGTCCGCTACTTTTACCCACTGAAAGGCAACGAGGCGGCTATCGGCTTGGATTTGACGACCCGGCCGGCGGCGCCCTTCATCGAGAAAGCCATCCGCGAACGGCGCCTCACGGCCAACGACTCCTTGGTCAACATCATGGGGTCGCTGGTGGTCACTGCGCGCACCCCGTTGTATCGCGGAGATCGATTGCTGGGCCTGGTGCAGGGCGTGTTCGATGTGTCGGTGATCCTGGAACGAGCCCTGGCCGGAACAGACCCCCGATTCGCGCTGCAACTGCGGGATGCCAGCGGCAGGCGTTTCTGGGGCGCTGAAACCTTAGGCGGCGCGACGCGAAACCTGCGGGTTCAGGTCGGAGACCATGCCTGGACGCTCTCCGTTGGCTGGCGATCTGCGCCACCCGGACCCGCGCCCCTAGTCCTCGCCCTGATCTGGGTCGCGGGCGGCGCGCTGCTGCTCAGCCTGCTCTACATCGTCAACCGCATTTGGACCCGGACTGAACGGCTGCGCGCCATCGTGTCCGAGCGCACGGCGGCGCTGCGCGAGGGCGGGGAACGCTACCGCGCCCTGTACGAGAACAACCCGCTGATGCTGTTCACCGTCAGCGCGGCAGGCAGGGTCCTTTCGGTCAACCGCAACGGCGCGGCGCGGCTCGGTTACACGGTGGACGAATTGCTCGGCCAGAGCGTTTTCGGGGTGTTCCACGAAGACGACAAACAAGCCGCGCAGCGGCAGATCGCCACGGTTGTCGAAAACTACGGGCAGCTTGTCAGCTGGGAACTGCGCAAAGTGCGCAAGGATGGCAGCCTCTTGTGGGTACGCGAACTGGCGCAGGCCGTGCGAGACGCCGCGGGCGAAACGAGCGTGTTCATCGTCTGCGAGGATGTCACCGAGACCCGCCGGGCGGTAGAAGCGCTGCGCGGGAGCGAGGAACGATATCGCTTCCTGGCGGAGAACGCCCGCGACATGATCTACCGCATGTCCCTGCCCGATGGTCGTTATGAGTACGTCAGCGCGGCATCCACCGCCCTGTTTGGCTACTCGCCGGACGAGTTTTACAACTCGCCTCTGTTGATTCGACAAGCCATACACCCCGATTGGCGCGGCTACTTTGAAAAAGCGTGGGCAGACCTTGTGAATGGCATTGCGCCTCCGACTTATGAGTACCAGATCGTTCACAAATCGGGCAAGACGCGCTGGCTGAACCAGCGCAACGTAGTGCTCAAGAACGAAAGCGGAGCACCGATTGCCATTCAAGGGATCGTCACCGACATCACCGAGCGCAAGCAGGCGGAAGAGTCCCTGCG
>JAJZUN010000267.1 GCA_021848555.1 Pseudomonadota bacterium
CGGCGTGTTGTTGACGTGATCGTCGCCGCGGATGACATGGGTGATGTCCATGTCCAGATCGTCCACGACCACACCGAAATTGTAGGTCGGAACGCCGTCGGCGCGCAGGATCACGAGGTCGTCGATCTCGCTGTTGGCGACGGTGATCGGCCCTTTCACCAGATCGATGAACGTTACCGCGCCTTCGTCGGGATTGCGAAACCGCAGCACGGGTTTCACGCCCGCAGGCGGCGTCAGACCGGCGCGCTTCGCGTTCTCCGGGCGCCAGCGCCCGTCGTAGCGCGGCTTCGCCCCGCGCGCGCGCTGTTGCTCGCGCATCTGCTCGAGTTCTTCCTTGCTGGCGTAGCACCAGTAGGCCTTGTCCGCGCCGAGCAGCTGCTCCGCCACCTCGCGGTAGCGCGCGAGGCGCTGCATCTGGAAGAACGGCCCTTCGTCCCAGTCCAGACCCAGCCACTTCATGCCGTCGATGATCGCGTTCACCGAAGCCTCGGTCGAGCGCTCCAGGTCGGTGTCCTCGATGCGCAGCACGAATTTGCCGCCGTGCTTGCGCGCGTAGGCCCAGGAAAAAAGCGCGGTGCGCGCGCCGCCTACATGCAAATAACCGGTCGGGCTGGGGGCGAAACGGGTACGGATCATGGGAAGCTGCTTCGGAAAACCCGTATTTTACTGGAATACGGCCGCTTTCGAATTGACCAGGTGAGGGGCGATGTGATTAAATCCGCACTCGGCCGGGCGGTTAACTCAGCGGTAGAGTGCCACCTTCACACGGTGGAAGTCACTGGTTCGATCCCAGTATCGCCCACCACCATCTTCGCTCCGGAGTCCCTGCGCTACAGATCAAAGAGCGCCAAACCCGCTGGTGGAGATGCGCGGCCGGTACCCTTGGGGCGACTATGCAGCAGCGGGCGGCGGGACGAACGGCTTTGGTGGCCGGTGCGACGGGCCTCGTCGGCCGGGAGATACTCGCCGCAATTCTGGCCGACGCTGCCTATGCCGCAGTGCATGTGGTGGCACGACGGCCATTGGCGGCAACGCATCCCAAACTGACCGTCCACGTCCTTGACTTTGCGGCGCTTCCTGCGCTGCCGGCCGTCGACGATGTGTTCATTGCCCTGGGCACCACCATCAAAGTGGCGGGCAGTCAGCAGGCCTTCCGCGCCGTGGATTTCGATGCCGTACTGGCGGTGGCCGCGGCGGCGCGTGCGTCGGGCGCCTCAAGGCTGGGGATAGTCAGCGCAATGGGCGCGAGCGCGACATCGCGTATCTTCTACAACCGCGTCAAGGGCGAGATGGAGCAGGCCGTGACTCGGCTGGGATACGATTCCCTGGTGTTCGCCCGGCCGTCTATGCTGGTCGGGGATAGGGACGCGCTCGGACAGCCCGGCCGCAGCGGCGAAAAGCTCGCGCTGATGTTCATGCGGTTTGCAGCGCTGATCCCCGCCAATTACCGCGCCATCGAAGCCGTCCGCGTGGCGCGCGCCCTGGTCCGCGCCGTCAAGACCGCCGAAAAGGGAACGCGGGTGCTGCTCTCGGGCGAAATGCAGGCAAGCTGATTCAACGTGGGCACCGCGGCGAGCGGTGTCGCCTCCCTGTCCGCCCTGCCCCGCAATTGTTTTTCCTCTATGTACGCGAGCGTACGGTGACCGCCCGGCGTTCGGCGTAAAAATCGCTGGTGCAGATGTTTTGCGCGCGATCGACGCAAGCCGAATCCCGGCACATCGCGCATCGCCTTCCCTAATGAAAGGATTACTCCATGAACATCACCTTGGCGCTTGCTCCCCTGGTATCCCTGATCGCGGGCATCCTGATCCTGGTCATGCCGCGCCTGCTCAACTATATCGTCGCGCTGTATCTGATCGTCATCGGCTTGATCGGGCTGTTCGGCGCGGGCAATCTTCATCTTTGATCACCAGGCACGCTGTCGCGAGAGCCGATCCGCCGCGCTCATTCCAAGACGAGGCGCTGCGGGGCAGCGGATCGCTTCATGGCGCAGGCGCGTTTACTGGTGCGCGATGGGCTTCGCGGTGAAGAGGTAGTCCTTCAGTTCCTTGGAGAACGCCGGATCATTGCGCCGGATCCACTCCAGCACCATGGCCGCGTGCTCTTTTTCCTCGTCGCGATTGTGCGCCAGTATCGCCTTGAGTTCCGGGTCCTTGCACGCGTCGGCGCGCTGGTTGTACCAATCGACGGCTTCCAGCTCTTCCATTAACGACACGATGGCGCGGTGCATGTCGCGTGTCTGATCCGACAACTCTTCAACCGGTTCGTGATAACCGACGCTGGACATAGGGCTCTCCTGTTTTTCGGGCGTATGGCGGCGACGCGATTTCCGGCGCCCGGCCTGCGCATCCGGGCGCGCCGGAGATCAATTATATTCCTTGCCGGCGGCACACCGGAGTTTGGGCTGGTTCGCGAATCTTGTCGCCCTTGTGGCCGGCGCAACCCGGCTGTGCTCTGTTAGACTTGAAGCGCTTATTTCAGGCCCGTCCAGATGGCTGCTCCGCAAATCAACAATCCGCTGCACGGCATTACGCTGGAGCAGATGCTGAACGAACTGGTCGAGGGTATCGGCTGGGCGGAAATGGGCCAGCGCGTCGCAATACGCTGTTTCAACCACGATCCCAGCCTGAAATCGAGTCTGCGCTTTTTGCGCCGGACGCCCTGGGCACGGACCAAGGTCGAAGAAATGTACCTGCAGCACAAGCGCGGCGCGTCGCACTGAACATGCACCTTTATCCGGCGCCGGAAAACAGGGACAATGGCGCCCTCTTGATTGATTGGAGCTAGGCAAAATGTCCGGACACGGCCACGTCGACCCGTCCAACAAGAAGATCGCGCTGCTCATTTCCGTCCTCGCCCTGGTGCTCGCGTTTTCCGAGACCCTGGGAAAGGGCGCACAGACAGCGGCGCTGAGCTACAACATCGAAGCATCCAACCTGTGGACCTTCTTCCAGGCCAAGACCATACGCAGCACCACGCTGCGCACTGCGGCCGAAGCCCTCGAATTGGAGCTGGCCCAGGTTTCCCGCCCGGAGCAGAAGCAGGCCATGGAAAAGCGCATCGCCGACTGGAAGGCGAGCGTCGCCCGCTACGATTCGGAGCCGGAAACGCAGGAAGGGCGCAAGCAGCTGGCCGCACGGGCCAAGATCGCGGAGGGCCGGCGCGACCATGCGCTCGCGGCCTACCACAACTATGAGCTGGCCTCGGCCGCGATCCAGATCGCGATCGTGCTCGCTTCAGCCGAGATCATCACCGGTGTCGTCCTGCTCACCTGGATCGCCGGCGGGCTAGGACTGATAGGTATCGTTTTCTGCAGCCTGGGGTTTTTCGCACCGACCGCGGTCCATCTGTTCTAGGACCTGTTTGCGTTCACCCCGCGGGTGCGGCGGACGCAACGATAGCTCTGGTCAATCGGCCGTGGTGCGGTAGCCGGCGGTGACATGCTCCGGCGCGATGTTGCTGATGCGCCACCGGCTCGCCGCGGCCTCGAACTCGAACAACAAGGGTGTGGCGTTGGCGATGTGCTGCTCGAGCAGATCGGCCCCCAGGCTGAATACCAGGACGTAAAGCGGGCCGCCGTGGGCGACCAGCAGCGTCGACTCTTCGGTGTCCAGGGCGTCGTTGAACGCCGCCTGGGTGCGCGCGATGAAATCGGACAGGGACTCGCCGTTCGGCGGCTCGTTGCGCCAGTCGAGTTCCGCCGACGATTTGCCGACCAGGTCGCCGAACCATCTTTCGCGCAAACGCGGCTCCGCGATCACCGGCGCGCGCACGATTTCCGCCGCCGCCTGCGCCGTCTGCCAGGCGCGCCGCATGTCGCTCGCCAGGATCCGCGCCACCGGATGCGCGCGCAAATATTCGGCCGCGCGCCTGGCCTGCTCCAATCCGGTCGAATTCAGCGGTATCTCGGGAGTTTGATAGACCCGCTGCGCATTGCCTTCGGTTTCGCCGTGGCGCAGGAAAATAAACCGCCGCGCGCGCGGTTGCAGCAGCCGCGCCCCGGCGCGCCGCCTGACCTCGTCCAGACCGTGCTTGGTCAGTCTGGCTTGCCACACCTGCGCTGCTTTGTCCGCTGTCATGAAGGCACTTCAGTTCGCGCCGGCAGGGCCTGCCGGTCGCGCTGCCCGGCAGGCACGCAGCGCGGATCTATTCCTTTTCCTTGGTGATCACCACGCGGTTGACGAACAACACGCTGGGGAAAGTCCGATTCAGGGTCTTGCTGTGAAAATTGGTCATGGCCAGGCCATCGTCGAACCGGATCACATCGCCTTTCTTCGCCGGCACCGCGGTGGCTGCGAGCCACAGCGTCTTCTTGTTCTGGCTGACCTCGAGGTAGGTGTAAGGGGCCGCGTCCAGGGTGCTGAGAACCTTGGCTTTCTGCGGCAGCTGCGCCTCGGGCGCGCCCTTGACTTCTTTTTTCGCGCTCACGCTGGGGTGGCCGGAGGGGAGCGACTGGGCCGCGGCGGAAGCGGAAAAGAACGCCAGGGCAAGCAATACGGGGAGGAGTTTCATCGGCTGGTTGCTTTCTTGATGGGAAGGTGGTCCATTATACGTGCTCGAGTGACCGGCCGCCATCGCGCCGCCGGGCTCAGGACTCCGGTTCAGCCTTTGCCGGGCTGTTGCCACTCGAACGCGGCGCGCACGTAATCTTCGCCTTCTTCGAGGAATTCGACCAGCTTGATCAGGCGGCTGTGCTCGCCCATCATTACTTCGCACATTTGGCCCGGAACGTAGCTCTTGTTCTCCAGGATCATCACCGGATGTTCGTGCGACTTCAGCGCATCGGGCAGCATGATGGCGCGCATGTAATCGTAGGAAAACGAGCCGGTCGACGACGCCCAGTTGGAGGACTGGTGCTCGCTCGCGCCGAGCACGCGCAGCCATATCGAGACCGGACGCTTGGAGAAGACGCGGATGCCGCAATGCACGCCGGCGTTGGCGTCGATGCGGCGGATGATGCCGACCCACCATGCCTTTTCGCCGTGAAGCCGGATGCCGCAGAGCTTGCCCGGCTCGGCCCACTTGCCGGAATCCGGCGGAATGTCCACCCCCAGCCCCCATTCGCTCTGGTCCTTTTGGGCCCAGGTTTCCGGCGTGGATTCGATCTCCTCCGCAACCAGCTTCATGATGTTCGCGGTCCTCGCCTT
>JAJZUN010000268.1 GCA_021848555.1 Pseudomonadota bacterium
TTAGCTCAGCGGTAGAGCACTTCCTTGACATGGAAGGGGTCACAGGTTCGATCCCTGTACCGCCCACCAAATATCAATAACTTGAATGCGACTTCGGCACAGTCCGAGGTCTTTTTTTGTCCATTTTCCGGGTCCGCGTGGCTATGACGTGGCTACCACGCCGAGAACAAGCCACCAATCACCCCGGAGCGCGCCCGCTCCGTCCGGGGCGGCTGGCTACGTAGTGGCTACCGCGGCAGAGCGGCAACCCGCTGGCGCCTGTTTTTTTGTCACGGATGATGGGTTGCAATTATACACAAAGGGCAATATGCTCCACCGCGGGTGGGTGTGTTGCGGGCTTGACAGCGGCGCTCTCCGGCGCTATGATTGGAACATGATTGCCCACTCGCCCATCTCAGCATCAGCCGCCGGCACCGACCGGCGGGCGCTTGCGCGCGATGCGCAGTGGGCCGAACGAATGGCCGCGCTCAAGCAGGAATGCGAAGAGTCGGAATCCTTGGCCGACGCCGCGCTGGATCAGGCGCGGATCGCTGCGCGATCGGGCGGGCTGGCCGCGCGGCTGGCTGTGCGCCTCGCGGAATTTCCAGCGGAAGGTACCGGCGAAAGCACGTTCGAGTGGGCGTGGGTTGTGATAGTGCTGGAGGAATGGGCACGACGCCCGGATGGGCTTACGCGCGACGAGGCGATGGCCCAGGGCTGGGCCGTGCTGAAACAGAGCCGCATGCGGCCGCGATCTGAACAGGCCCAGAAACAACTCAAGCTCGAGATGCTCGAGATCGAGAAGGAATGGGGACCGGCACCGGAAGCCGCCGATCTGGATCCGCAAGACGAAGCTGAGTTCTCTCAGCGCGCTTCGGCGGGACTCGCAAAATCCGAAAAATCGCTGGCGCTACGCCAGACGCTTCGCCGCGCTGACGCCGCAGCCCTGCCACAGATCACGGCGCATCAAATCGCGCGCCGGCGTATCCGCACCACCACCCTTGCCCGCATCGCGCGGGCTCGAATCTCTGCACTCATGCACGCGCGTCTGCGCGTCGCTCATGCGTGCATCTCAGCCCGCGCCCTGCGGGCTGGTCGCGCTGCCGCCGCCCACAAGCGCGGTCGCCGCCTCCTGCTAGCCGTCTAGTCTAGCAACCCACCCAATCCACCGGGCCCGGCCGCCGCGCACTTGCGCTGGCGGCCTTTTTTTCGTGCGTTTTTTCGTGCGTCAGGCAGGCGCTTAGCGGCGCGGGTGCGCGGTGGTCCTCAGCCCAACCGAGGACCATCAAATGAACTCAATTTCAGTATCAGTCGGCGACACGGTCGCCGAAATCCTGCGGCAGCACGGTGCGGCGGGCGTCCCGCCGCGCGTCGCGCTGCAGATCTGCTCAGGCAATCCAAAAGCCGGAAATCACGGCTTGAACCACACCGGGCGGGACGTAGCGCGGCTGGTGTCGCTTGGGTTGCAGCCAATCAAAGTTGGCACCCGCTGGGTTGTGCCTGCACACCAGATTGCCCGCTGGGCATCCGGTGAACTGACACCCCGGCGCATCGACCTGCGGACGCGCGAGGGCCGCAAGACCAAGGCCAAAGCGCAGGCGCAGCAGGCCGCCGCCGCCAAGGAGGTGCGTCATGGCGGCTGACGGCACTTCCTTCTCCCCCAACGCCGGCATCGCCGCCCTCACCCCCGCCGATCAGTGGGCCATGTGCGAGCGCGTCGTCGATCGCGTCCTGCGCGGCCCGGAGGGCCGGCACATGAGCAAGGCACGGAAGGCGCACCTGCGCGAGGAGCTTCCGGGCGAGATCTTCATCCTGGCGCTGGACCCCGACGCGATCGCCGGTCGTGAAGAGCGTCAGCGCCGCGCAGGGGTACGGATCGACACGATCGTGACCGAGGCGGCGCTCCTGCGCGTAGCGACCAACCACGTGCGCGAGGCGCGCCGGCAGTTCGTGCGGCGGCGTGACTACCTGAGAAGCGGTCTCGGGCATGACGCCTGGACGCCGCGGCTGCTGGATGGCGGTGACGACGATGAAGGCGACAGCGACGACTGCGGCGGCGCGGCGGGCAAGGTTGTGCTCGTCGAGCGCGGCATGGGGCCGGAGCTCTGGTGCCTGGCGTACCAAGAAGTAGTGCTTCTGGCCCAGGAGCAGCCCGAGACCGGCCGCACGCGGCATGCGCATGCGCCTCGCCGCAAGCCCAAGCCGATCCTGCATCTCAAGCACCCGGCTTCGCCGGCCGGAGGTGCGCCATGACCCCGCGCGATGACGACACGCCTGGCACGCCCACGCCGGGCATCGGCCAGCAGATGGATCTTTTCGCTGGTCCGGCCGATCCGCCGACCGGCCTGATCCCCATAGCGGCCGTGCTGATCGACACGGCATCGAGGCCCGAATGTGGATGCGTGCGCGGGTACGTACGCCGGGTGCATCCGCACGTCGGGCTGTACTGCATGCATGGGCGCTGGTTGGCCTGGCTGGATGCGGCTGGAAGGGAACGGGCGCGGCGAGCAGGAGGTGACGTATGAATCCCGAAACCGGCAAGAAGATTCGGGAGAACGTCGCGAGGCTGGCGGCGCGGCCGGCAGCCGACGTTGCGGCCTCGATCCTGCGCGGCTGGCAAGATTCGCTGTCAGCACCACCGTGCGCGACGACAGGCATCGCGCCGCTCGACGCACTGATGCCCGGGCTGCTGCTGCCCGGACGAACGATCGTGATTGGTGCGCGCCCGGCAGTCGGCAAGACGGCGCTGGCGTTGCAGATCGCGGAGCACGTCGGCGTTGCGCACGATTCCGATGTCGTCATCGTGTCCTTGGAAATGACTGGCGAGGCGTTGGGACGGCGCTTCGTCGTCGCGCGAGCAATCTCGAATGGCAGGCCACTCCGCGACCCCAATCTCTGGCGGGATGAGGCGGATGCGGCGGAGATTTTCGATGGACTATCGGCGTGGGGTCAGATGCCGTTCTGCATCATCGACGAGGACCGTCGGCGCAACGCAGTACATGCGGCGATCTGCGCGGCCGTGAACGCTTCGCGCGAGCGAGGTCGGCGGGTTGGTCTGGTCGTCGTGGACTATCTGCAACAGATCACGGACGACAACGCGGCCACGCGCGAACGGGAGGTCGGCGCGGCGAGCGTCATGTTGGCCGAGGCGGCGAAACACTTGAATGTCGCCATGCTGGTTCTCGCGCAACTTAATCGCGGGCCGGCAACATCAGCAGCAGATCCACGACCGCCGGTCGTAACTGACTTGCGTGACAGCGGGCAGATCGAGCAGGACGCCGATGCGGTCCTGCTGCTGCATCGACCGCAGCAGGCCCAGCAGCAACCTCAACCGGTGGCGCCGCGCGAAGCGCAAATCATCGTCGGCAAATCGAGGCACTGGCCGGCCGAACCAGGCCACGTCATCAAGATGGAAGACCACGGGCTTCGCTGGGTTCCAGCGGCGCCTTCTCCGCAGGCCGCGCGAACCAACACCAAGCCCAGGCTGGGCGCTGGCATCCCTGGCTACGGCCTACCGCAGGCCATCGCTGCGGGATGGGTCGTGCGCGATCCGAAGACAGGAAAGATCGAGATCCCGGGCGTGGAAGAGGAGAACAAAAATGAAAAAGGCAACTGATCGGCGCGCGTTGGCGCTGCTGCCAACCTCAACCCGCGCACAGTCGCGAGTCGTGTTGTTTCAACCGTCAAAACGCCCGACGCGACGCACGGGCGGATGGCAAGCGAGCGAGGACGGCAAGCGGCGAGTAAGGGTCACAGGGCGGTTGGGTCAACGGCATGCTGACCTGCTTGAGGCGATCTGCTTCACAGCCCTCGCGAAACGCGACGTCGAAGGTGGCGGTGTCGATTTGATCGTTGATCCGTACCGCGTGCGGTGCAGCATGGGGGCTGGGCGTGGCAAATGGGGCAACTACAGCAAAGAGCAGACGCAGGTATTGCTGACGGATCTATGCGGGGCGGTCGTCGAGATCAAAACGCCAGAACTTGAGGCGCAGGGCTATCACGTCATCGGCCATCTGGTCGACCATTGGATTCCTGCGGATCCGGCGGAGTGCGCGGTCATCCTCCCGCGCACGACCATAGATCCGCTGACAGGCGGTCAGCGCTCGCTGTGGTGCGTGAGGCTGGGCGTGGCGCTGATTGCGCTACTGCATGCTGACGCGCCGCTCTGGGGCGATCCCAGGCCCATCGCTGCGATGCGACTTGGCGTAAGCCAGGCGCTGGTTCGGCATGTGCGCACGCATGCGTTCGATCCGCCCGGAGGTTGGTGGCTGGACACCTTACTCGAGGCGATCGGTGTCGCGCCGGGTGACGATCGGCGCAACGCGCGCCGCGGCCTCCGCTCGGATGAGAGCGTGGCGGAGCTACTGGCGCACGGAATCGTGCTTGATGGTGATCGCGTGTGGCGCGTCCAGACGGCCACGGCCGGCAGCGTGGAGGCTTCACCATGAAAGCGTGTTGCAGCCGCCCGGAGGCGTGCCGAAACAGCCTGGGGCCGTGTTGCAACCGCCCGGGGCCGTGTTGCAGCCGCCCGGAGGCGTGTTGCAGCCGCCCAGGCATGTGTTGCAGCCGCCCGGAGAGTGCAGTTCTTCTCAGTACCACTCAGGTACTGCAGGGGGCCGCTGGGAGGGCGGCCCCTGCAGATCAAGATCAAAAGCCGGATTTATCCGATCACGGCGCTAACCCCAACCGCCGGAACGGCGGTTGGGGACCCCTGCGCCTGCACGAGGAAGCCTGCAAGGCCCAAGGGCCAGCAGGCTTTGGGGTAGTCGCATTCGATTCGAGAGCGATAGGAGCAACCCCATGACCATGCGCCAGGTTGAAGAACTCCACGCCGCGCTTGACCAGATCTTTTTGACCTGGCCCAAGATCGACCTCGCGTTCTCCCTGCCATCCGGCGCTTGGATCAGGCCGGATGCGGTGGCTGGAAAGCACCGCCGCCTTGGCGGCCTCGACCGCCCCGCCATCGAAGCGCTCCAGCGCCAACTGTGGGCGCGGGCGCTGTCCAGCGGCCAGGGCATCCACTGGCGGCCTTCATGCGCGGACTGGCGGCCCGAGGGTGTCGCAGCCGACGCCGGCTGGACTTTCGCCTCGCACGCCTTGCTGGACGACCTCGACGGACCCGTGGCACTCGGCGTCCTCTCGAAATATCGCAGCGTCGGCATCGAG
>JAJZUN010000269.1 GCA_021848555.1 Pseudomonadota bacterium
GAAAACCTTTACTGCCGGCGGCGGACAAATCGTCGGCGAGGTGCGCACGCCGATGCGCAATCCGGAGTTTGCGCCGTTCCTGCAGCGGATCAAGGACGCGCGCCCCCAGGCGGTGTTCGTGTTCCTGCCGGCGGGCGAGCAGGCGGTCGGTTTCATGAAGGGGTTTGCTGAGCGCGAACTCGACAAGGCCGGCATCAAGCTGATCGCGACGGGCGACGTCACCGAAGACGGCGTGATCGATGCCATGGGCGATGCCCCCCTGGGCGTGATCACGACGCAGCATTACTCGGTCGCGCACGACAGCGCCGAGAACAAGGTCTTCCTCAAGGCCTATGCCGAAGTCGCCGGCACCAAGCAGCGCGCCAATTTCATGGCGGTGGGCGCCTGGGACGGCATGGCCGCGATGTACGAAGTCGCGCGCCGCCTGAACGGCAACATCGACGGCGACAAGGCGATGGAGGTGCTCAAGGGGATGAAGATCGACAGCCCGCGCGGGCCGCTCATGATCGATCCTGCGACGCGCGATCCGATCGAGACCATCTACGTGCGCAAGGTCGAAAAGGCGAAAGACGGCAAGCTCTACAACGTCGAATTCGACAAGTTCCTCAACGCCAAGGACCCGAACAAGTAGACCGCCGGCGCGCCGCGCCGCATAGGCTGAGCGTCGCCGCTGCAGGCGCCGCCCAGCCGCAATAGCCGAGAACATCGATGATCACCAGTTTTCTGGGCGTGCTGTTCGACGGGCTCGCCTACGGCATGCTGCTGTTCCTCATCAGCGTGGGCCTGTCGGTGACGCTCGGTTTGATGAACTTCATCAATCTCGCGCACGGCGCTTTCGCCATGCTCGGCGGCTATGTGTGCGTGCTCGCGCTCGAGCGCTGGAGCCTGCCTTTCTACCTGATGCTGCCGCTGGCGTTCCTGCTTTCGGCGCTGGCCGGACTGCTGCTCGAGCGCGTGCTCTACCGCCACCTCTACCGCCGCAGCCATCTCGACCAGGTGCTCGCGACCATAGGCCTGACGTTCATGGCCATCGCCAGCGCGAATTATTTTTTCGGACCGATGCAACAGCCGGTGCAGGTGCCGCCATTGCTGTCCGGGCAAATCAGCGTGGCGGGCGTCGATCTCAACCTCTACCGCGGCTTCCTGCTGGCGGCGGGCGCCGCGCTCACGCTCGCACTCACGCTCGCACTCGAGCGCACGCGCTTCGGCGCTTCGGTGCGCGCCGCGGTCGACCGGCCGCGCGTGGCCGAAGCGCTGGGCATCCGCGTCGGCCTGGTGTTCCAGGTCACGTTCGCCGTCGGCTGCGGCCTGGCCGGGTTGGGGGGCGCGCTCGGCGTGCAGGTGCTCGGACTCGATCCCGCGTTTCCGCTCAAATTCATCGTCTACTTCCTGCTGGTGGTCGCGGTGGGGGGAACCAGCGGCCTCAAGGGCCCGCTTTACGCCGCGCTGCTGCTGGGCGTGATCGACGTCGCCGGGAAATATTACATACCCGAGATCGGCGCATTCATCATCTACGCCATGATGGTGATCCTGTTGGTGCTGCGGCCGCAAGGGCTGATTAGCAGAAAATGAGCGTCCCGACCCAGGCCGCGCGCCGGATACCGATGGCGGAAATCGTGTTCTGGCTGGTGCTCGCCGCCGGCTTCTGGCTGTGGCCGTCCTATCTTGCGCTTGCGAGCCAGGTGCTGATCGCGGGCCTGTTCGCGCTTTCGCTCGACCTCGTGCTCGGTTACGCCGGCATCGTGTCGCTCGGCCACGCGGCTTACTTCGGCGTCGGCGCCTACGCGGCAGGCGTGCTGTCCAGCCGCGGCTGGGGCGAGCCGTTCTCCGGTTTGCTGCTCGCGGCTGTGTGCGCGGGCGTGACCGGGTTCATCACGAGTTTTCTGGTCGTGCGCGGCAAGGACCTGACCCGGCTCATGGTGACCACCGGCATCGGCTTGCTGTTGTTCGAGCTGGCGAACCGGCTCACCGATATCACCGGCGGCAACGACGGCCTGCTCGGCATGCAGATGCGGCCGCTGCTCGGCAGATTCCACTTCGACATGTACGGCAAAGTCGCCTACGGCTACAGCCTGGCGGTCACGTTCGCGTTGTTTCTGCTGATGCGGCGCGTCGTGAATTCTCCTTTCGGCCTCAGCCTGCGCGGCATCCGCGACAATCCGGGGCGCATGCTTGCACTCGGTTACCCGGTGCACCGCCGCCTGATCGCGATGTATACGCTGGCCTCCGTCTACGCCGGGATTGCCGGCGCGCTGCTGGCGCAGACGACGCAGTTCGTCGGCACCGATGTGCTCTCGTTCAACCGCTCGGCCGAACTCATGGTGATGCTGATCGTCGGCGGCACCGGCATGCTCTACGGCGGACTGGTCGGCGCCGCGGTATTCATGGTGGCGCACCACTATCTGTCCGACCTCAACCCGTCTTACTGGCAGTTCTGGCTCGGCGCCTTCCTGATTGCGATCGTCATGTTCGGGCGCGACGGCGTGCTCGGCGCCTGCCTGCGCCTCGCGCGCGCCTGGCGCGCGCGCGCGCAGAAGGCGGCGGTGAAATCATGAGCATCGCGCTGCGCACCGAAGGCCTGGTGAAGCAATTCGGCGGACTGCGCGCGGTGAATTCCGTGTCGCTCAGCTTGCCGCAGGGGCAGCGGCATGCCGTGATCGGCCCGAACGGCGCCGGCAAGACCTCGCTCATCAATTTGCTCACCGGCGTGCTGCGCCCGAGTGCGGGCGAGGTCTACCTGGGCGAAGAGCGCGTCACCCGGCTGTCGGTGCATCAGCGCGTCAAACGCGGCCTCACGCGCACCTACCAGATCAATAACCTGTTCCCCGAGCTCACGGTGCTGCAGTCGGTCCTGCTTGCCGTGTGCGAGCAGCACGGCGTCGCCACCAAGCTGTGGCGGCCGCTCGCCGCCTGCGCTGCGGAAATCGCCGCCGCACGCGAAATCCTGCGCATGCTCAACCTGCACCATATCGAAGGCGAGGCGGTAAAGGAGCTTGCCTACGGCCAGCAGCGGCTGGTCGAGATCGCGCTGGCGCTCGCGTGCAAACCACGCATCCTGTTGCTGGACGAACCGGCCGCGGGCGTGCCCAAGGGCGAGAGCGCGGCGCTGTTCGCCGCGATCGCGCGCCTGCCGGGCGAAGTCACGGTGCTGCTGATCGAGCACGACATGGATATCGTGTTCCGCTTTGCCGAGCGCATCACGGTGCTCGTGGCGGGGGCGATCCTGACCGAAGGCACGCCGCAGGAGATCGCGCGCGACGCGCAGGTGAAGCAAGTCTATCTGGGGAACGCGGCATGAGTGGCACGCTACTCGCGGTGGACGGCCTGGTCGCGGGCTACGGCGACTCCATCATCCTGGAGGACGTATCGCTGCAGCTCGCGGCGCGCGGCAGCCTGGCGCTGCTCGGACGCAATGGCGTCGGCAAGACCACGCTGATCGCCTCGCTGCTCGGCCTCACGCGCATCCATCGCGGCACGGTAACGTTCGCCGGCGCCGATGTCACCGGCGCCCGCCCGTACGCGCGCGCGCGCGCCGGCATGGGCTGGGTGCCGCAGGAGCGCGACATTTTCCCGTCGCTCACGGTGAAGGAAAACCTCACCGTCATCGAGCGGCCCGGGCCGTGGACGCTGCAACGCGTGTACGGCCTGTTTCCGCGGCTGGAGGAGCGCAGCGGCAACCTGGGCAACCAGCTCTCCGGCGGCGAACAGCAGATGCTCGCGCTGGGGCGCGCGCTGATGCTCAATCCGACGCTGCTGCTGCTGGACGAGCCGTTCGAAGGCCTCGCCCCCAATATCGTCGAGGAGCTCGAGCATGCGATCGGACTGATGCAGGGCGAAGGCATCGCGCTGCTGCTGGTGGAACAGCATGTAGAGGCGGCGCTGCGGCTGTCCGAAAACGCCGTGGTGCTCGAG
Source organism: Pseudomonadota bacterium (assembly GCA_021848555.1). Next base: position 3,913 of record JAJZUN010000269.1, read on the forward strand.
CGCGGCAGGGTGACGCACGCAGGTCCGAGCGCCGCGCTGCGTCAGGACCGCGCGCTGCTCGAGAGTCTGATCGCAATTCCGACGGACCGGGCCTGAGCGCGCGCGCCGCGCTTCCTTACTGCGTCTGGCGGCAATGGGTTTCGCGCACGAACACCAGCAACAGCAGCGCGGCCGCGAGCCACACCAGCATGAACGAGAAGCCGGCGCGATAGGCATCGAAATCGTAGACGCGCACGCCGTTTGCGAACGTCCCGGTCCAGCGCCGGTCCAGGATCCAGCCGACCGCGGGCTGCATGATCATGCCGCCCAGCATATTGCCCATGTTCGCGATGCCGCCGGCGGTGCCTGCAAGCGCCGCCGGTGTCGATTCCTTGGCGATGGCAAAGCCCACCATGACCGCAGATGACGCGCCGCCGGTAAATGCGAGCAAGGCGACCAGCAGCGGCAGCGGTAGATTCGGCAGCAGCAGGGCCAGGCACCATCCCACCGTGGCGAGCACGGCGCCCAGCGCATACAGCGGCTTGCGCCGGCGCAGGCGGTCGGAAAGCGCGCCGACGAACGGCCCCGCCACCGCCCAGCAGACCAGCAGCAGCGAGGTGATCAGCGAGGCCTGCGAGGTGGTGATGCCGTAATGCGTGCTGAGAAAAGGCACACCCCAGAGGCCGCCGAACGTGAGCGCCGGCCCCGAGACTGCGCCCGAGATCAGGAACACCAGCCAAACGTTGCGCGTGGCGAGCGCGCGCCTGACGCTCGCCAGGACCGGGGCGTGCCGGGCGGGCAGCGCCGGGGCGTGGCTGGCGTAGCCGCGCTCGGCGGGGTCGTCGCGCACCGCGAGCCAGATCGCTACCGCGAGCAGCCCGGTGAGCGCAGCGGCGACGCCGAACACCTTGTGCCAGCCGAACGCATCGACCATGAAGCGCAGCGGCACGCCGGCCGAGACGGCGCCGAGCACGCCGCAGGCCAGCGCGAGGCCGGAGAGCATGGCAAAACGCGTAGGCGCGAACCAGTGGCCGGCAAGCTTGAGCATGGAGACGAAGGCCACGCCCACCGAGCCGCCGATCAGCAGGCGGCCCAGGCCCGCTGCGGCATAAGTGGGCGCGAGCGCGAACAACAGCGTGCCGGCCGCCGCGACCGCCGCGCCGGCGGTAAGCACGCGCCGCGGACCCCAGCGATCGGCGAGCAGGCCCGCCGGAATCTGCATTGCC
>JAJZUN010000270.1 GCA_021848555.1 Pseudomonadota bacterium
ACCTGGCGCTATGCCTTTGCCGGCGACATTCCGATGCCCGGCTGCAACCATCTCACCGTGCTCGAGCAGCTCGCCGTTCCGGAAAGCGCCCTGTTCAAGTGCGTGATGAGCATGATGGGCCGCTGACTTTCGCCGGCCATGGATACGCGCACACTGCTCATCGACAGCTTTCACGCGGCGGTCGGCGCCGCCGACGCGCTGAAGATTCTGCCGCCACACCTGCCGCAGCCGCCCGCCGGCAAGACGCTGGTGGCCGGGGCCGGCAAAGCCGCCGCCGCCATGGCGCTCGCGGTCGAACAACACTGGCCATCCGCCTCGCCGCTGGACGGCCTTGCCATCACGCGCTACCAGCACGGCCTGCTGACCAACAGGATCAAAGTCATAGAGGCGGGGCACCCGGTTCCCGACGAAAGCGGCGAAAAGGCGGCGCAGGAAATCCTGCGCCGGGCGAGAGGCCTGGGGCCCAGTGACCTGCTGCTCGCGCTGCTGTCGGGGGGCGGATCCAGCCTGCTGAGCCTGCCGGTCGAAGGCATAGGCATGGACGAACTGAAGGCCACGACCAAGGAGCTGCTGCGCTGCGGCGCGCCGATCCAGGACATGAATACGGTGCGCAAGCACATATCGAGCATCCAGGGCGGCCGGCTGGCCGCGGCGTGCAAAGCCCGGGTTCTGGCGCTGATCATATCCGACGTGACCGGCGACGACCCCACCCATATCGGCTCCGGCCCCTGCGCGCCGGACCCGAGCACCTATCAGGATGCCGAGGACATCATCGCGCGCTACGGCGTCAGGGCGCCGGCGTCGGTGGCGGCGCACCTGCGGCGCGGCGCCCGCGGCGAAATCGCCGAAACCCCCAAGCCAGGGGACAAACTGTTCGGGCGCGTCGAGAACCGGGTCATCGCCACGGCACAGGGTTCGCTGCAGGCCGCGGCGGCCTATTTCCGCGGCCAAGGCATCACGCCGGTGGTGCTGGGCGACAGCGTCACCGGCGAAGCCAGCGAAGTCGCCAAGGTCTACGCCGCGCTGGTGCGGCAGATCCGCCTGCACGGCGAGCCGTTCAATCCGCCGCTGGCGCTGATCTCGGGGGGCGAGTGCACGGTCACCGTGCGCGGCAGCGGCCGCGGCGGGCGCTGCGCGGAATTCCTGCTGTCGCTGGCGCTGGAACTCGACGGCATGCCGGACGTCTACGCCCTGGCCTGCGATACCGACGGCATCGACGGCTCGGAGGACAACGCCGGCGCCGTGCTCACACCGGATGCGCTCGCACGCGCGGCCAATGCCGGCATCTCGGCCAAGAAACTGCTGGCGAACAACGACGGCTACGGCTTTTTCGCGGCTTTGAACGACCTGATTGTGACCGGCCCGACCCGGACCAATGTCAATGATTACCGGGCAATAGTCGTGTTATAAAGCGCGCTCGGGCGGCGCTGCTGCAGTAGCGCTCGTGCGGGTTGCGAATTTCAAAAATATTATAAACGGATGGGGCCATGAAATATCTGAAATTGGTATTCGGTTTGTTAATCCTGCTTGCTGCCGGCACCGCGTCGGCGCAAGGCGGCAAGGTCACGATACAGTGGCTGGGCCAATCCACGATGAAAATCACCGCGCCCGGCGGCAAGGTGATCGTGCTCGACCCCTGGGTCACCAGCAATCCGAAGACCCCGCCGGAATTCAAGAACCTCGAGGTTTTCGGCAAGGTCGATCTGATCCTCGCATCGCATGGCCACTTCGACCATATCGCCGATGCGGCGGCACTGGCGCAGAAGAACAACGTTCCGGTGTACGGACCGGCCGGACTGAATCAGGTGTGGGCTACGCTGGGTGTTCTGCCCCCGGCGCTGTCCCCGCGCTTCGGCAAAGGGGGCACCATCACGCCCCTCGGACCGGACATCAAGATCACGTCCACCCATGCGGAGCATTCTTCGGAAATCGTCTGGAAAAACCCCGCGACCGGCAAGGACGAGAGCCATATCGGCGGCGAACCGGTGGGCTTCATCATCGAGCTGGAAAACGGGTTCAAGATCTACCACATGGGCGACACCGGCCTGTTCGGCGACATGAAATTCATCGGCGAATACTACAAGCCCGATCTGGTCATCATTCCGATCGGCGGACATTTCGTCATGAGCCCGCAGGACGCTGCCTACGCCACGCGCGAGTGGATCAAGCCGAAATACGCGCTTCCGGTGCACTATGGGACCATTCCGCAACTGAAGGGCACGCCGGAGGAGTACATCAAGGCACTGGGCAGCGCGCCGACCAAAGTGTTTCCGATCAAGCCGGGCGAAAAGATCGAGTTCTAGCCGCCGGCCGCCAGACGGCTGAAATTTGACCAAAGTCAAACCAGGCGGGGAGCCAGGGCGTAGATTGAACCTGCTCCCTGCCTTTTTTTTGCAGCCGATGGAGCGGTGCGCCACGCGCGCCGCGTCCCTCCGACTTTGGAAGGATAGCCGATGAAATTCTCCCCCTCAGTATGGTTCGCGGCCGTCGCGACGGCGGCATTTTCCCTGTCCGTCGGCGCATACTCCATCGGAACCGGCCCGGAAACCAAGCCCGGCGCGCATCCCATGGACTGCGCCAAAACCAGGGACAAGGCGCGATGCGAAGCGCTCAACAAGGACATCGAGGCCTGCAGGAACAAGACCGGCGACGATTGGCGCGAGTGCATGCATAGACCCGCGCCGGCCGCGAAAGTCGCGCCGCCCAAGCCGCGCGACTGCGCCAAGGCGCGCAACAAGGAGCGCTGCGAAGCGCACAACGCCGCACTGGCAGCGTGCAAGGACAAAGAGACCCGAGCCGAGCACCGCAAATGCATGGCCGGGCAGCCGCCTGCGCCGGCGGGCAAGAAAAGCCAGCGTTGGTGATCCGGCAGGCTCAGGCCCAGGCCAGGCCGTCGCCTAATTTCAAGCCCAGCGTTCGTGCCGCGCTGCCGCGGTTGAGCGCAATCTCGACCAGTCCCTGGCTGTTCTCGTACCAGAAGGCCTCACCCTCGGCAGCTTCGGCGAAGACACGCGCATAAGGCAGCCGGCGCGCACCGGCCAGCAAGAACGCGTCGCGCGCGATCCCGCCGGCGCGCATGCCGCTATGGGCATTGCCGTAATGGTCGATGTAGATGATTTCGGGCAAATCGCCGGCGCCGAAATCGACCTTGAGCCCGTGAGTGCGCTCGAACCAGGTCCCAGGCAAATCACCCTGCGCGGCGAGCGCGGCGGCAACCGGTGCAAACAGATCGCGACCATGAAACGAGGCGGAGAGTTGCTGCGGCCGCCACACGATGCGCCGGCAGTCGCAGTCGCGCGCACGCGCGGCAATCACGGACAGCAGGCCGTTGTCGGGGCCCGCATACCAGCGCCCATCGGCCTGCACCACGACGGCATCGCGCGTCCCGCCGACGCCGGGATCGACCACGGTCAGGAACACGCTGCCTTCGGCAAAACTGCCGGCCAGCGACGCCAGCAGGTGCGCGCTGGCGCGCGGATCGAATTCCGGTGCATCGTGCAGCAGATCGATGACCGCTGTGCCCGGCGCGAGCCGCTGCAGCACCGCTTTCACCTGGCCGGCGTAGATGTCGCCGGAACCGAAATCGGTAAACAACACAATAGCCATGCGCGCATTGTAGCCCGTCCAAAGCCGATTCCCCGGCATACAGCGGATCGCGAGGCACGAGCCTTGAAACGCCGTTCGGGGGCCATCGGCCACCGAAGAAGTCCTCTTGGGGGACAGCTCGCGCAAGCTTTGCGCGCGGGCGGTCCTCTAAACAAAAAAGCCGGCGCTCAGGCCGGCTTCTTCGACGCAGCTGGGAGACTGCCTCAGGACTTGGCGTCCGCCGCTTCGGAAGCTTCCTCGACTTCGGGACGATCCATCAGTTCAACCAAGGCCATCGGCGCGTTGTCGCCCTGGCGGAAGCCGTACTTGAGTATGCGCAGGTAGCCGCCGTTCCTCTTGGCATAGCGCGGGCCGAGTTCGTTGAACAGCTTGGTGACCATGTCGCGGTCGCGCAGGCGGTTGAATGCCAAGCGGCGATTGGCGACGCTGGCGACCTTGCCCAGCGTGATCATCGGCTCGACCACGCGGCGCAACTCCTTCGCCTTGGGCAGCGTGGTCTTGATGACCTCGTGCTTCAGCAGCGAATTGGTCATGTTGCGCAGCATCGCCAGGCGGTGGCTGCTGGTTACATTGAGCTTTCTCAGTCCTAAGCGGTGACGCATGTTCTTGCCTCTTTTGTTCGACCCTCATCCCGAGGGCAGTGTATCCGGGTTTAGACGCGGGCCACTTCCAGCCCGGCGGGCGGCCAGTTCTCCAGCTTCATCCCGAGAGTCAGCCCGCGCGATGCGAGCACTTCCTTGATCTCGTTGAGCGACTTGCGGCCCAGGTTCGGCGTCTTCAGCAACTCGGTCTCGGTGCGCTGGATCAGATCGCCGATGTAATAGATGTTCTCCGCCTTCAGGCAATTGGCCGAACGCACCGTAAGTTCCAAATCGTCCACCGGACGCAGCAGGATCGGGTCGACCTGCGGCGCCTTGACCGGCTCGCTTGCGATCGGCGTGCCCTCGAGGGCGGCGAATACCGACAGCTGGTCCACCAGGACGCGCGCGGCGTAGCGTATCGCCTCTTCCGGCTCGACCACGCCGTTGGTCTCGATATCCATGATCAGCTTGTCAAGGTCGGTGCGCTGTTCGACGCGCGCCGATTCGACCGCGTAGCTGACGCGACGCACCGGCGAAAAAGAGGCGTCGAGGATGATCTTGCCTATGCCCTTGGTATCCTCGGGCGCCGCGCGCAGGTTGCCGGGCTCGTAGCCGCGGCCGCGCTCGACCTTGATCTGCATCTCCAGCTTGCCGCCGGGCGACAGATGGGCGATGACGTGCTCGGGATTGATGATCTCGACGTCGTGCGAAACTTCGATGTCGGCGGCGGTGACGGCGCCCTCGCCTTTCTTCTTCAGCGTCAGCAGGGCTTCGGTGCGGTTGTGCACTTTCAGCACCACGCCCTTGAGGTTGAGCAGGATGTCGACCACGTCTTCCTGCACCCCGTCGATGGTCGAATACTCGTGCAGCACGCCCGAGATCTGCACCTCGGTCGGGGCGAACCCCGGCATCGAAGACAGGAGTACGCGC
>JAJZUN010000271.1 GCA_021848555.1 Pseudomonadota bacterium
TCCGCATCCCGGTGCACATGATCGAGACGATCAACAAGATGAACCGCATCTCGCGCCAGATCCTGCAGGAGACCGGACAGGAACCCGATCCGGCCACGCTCGCGCTGAAAATGGAAATGCCCGAGGACAAGATCCGCAAGATCCTCAAGATATCGAAAGAGCCGATTTCGATGGAAACGCCGATCGGCGACGACGACGATTCGCATCTGGGCGATTTCATCGAGGACGCGGCCACCATGGCGCCGGTGGATGCCGCGGTGTACGGCTCCTTGAGGGACGCAACCAAAGACGTGCTGGATTCGCTCACGCCGCGCGAAGCCAAAGTGCTGCGCATGCGCTTCGGCATCGAAATGAACACCGACCACACGCTGGAAGAAGTCGGCAAGCAGTTCGACGTCACGCGCGAGCGCATCCGCCAGATCGAGGCCAAAGCGCTGCGCAAGCTGCGCCATCCCTCGCGCTCGGAGCAGTTGCGCAGTTTCCTCGATAACGAAGCTTAGAAGAAGACCTACCCCCTCTCCCCTCCGGGGAGGGCTGGGGTGAGGGGCCTTCCCAAACCCTGTATCATTTCCCGTAGGGCCTATAGCTCAGTTGGTTAGAGCAGAGGACTCATAATCCTTTGGTCCCTGGTTCGAGTCCAGGTGGGCCCACCAAATCAATAGCTTACACGGCGCTTAGGCGCCGTGTTGCTTTGTTGTCACAATTGCGCCACAATTGCGGCAATCATGGCCAACATTCGAAAGCGGACCAGCGCGGCCGGCAGCGTCAGTTACCAGGTCCAGGTGCGCGTTCGCGGATTCCCGCCACAGGTCGCGACGTTCGAGCGCGTCACCGATGCGAAGATATGGGCACAGCGGACCGAGGCAGCGATTCGCGAAGGTTTACGGTTTCCGGAGCGCGAGGCCAAGCGCCATACGATCGCGGAACTGGCCGATCGCGAGCTTGAGATAATCGAGCGAAAGCGCCCGCAAGCCCTGAAACAGCAGCGCGCGCTTTTAGGCTGGTGGAAGGCGCAGCTCGGGCATTTCACCCTGGCCAGTGTCACACCAGCACTCATTGCGGAAAAACGGGATCTACTTTTGCAAGAGAATATCGGCACCGAAAAGAAACCCAGGCGCCGCTCCCCACCGACAGCAAACCGCTATCTCGCATCGCTCAGCAAGGCATTTTCCGACGCCGTTCGCGAGTGGCATTGGGTGAACGAGAACCCGCTGCGCCGCGTCTCCAAGGAAGCGGAGTCACAAGGCCGGGTACGATTCTTATCGATTGAAGAGAGGAATCAATTATTGGCCGCCTGCGAACAATCCAGCCTTCAGGAGCTCCACTTGATCGTGCTGCTGGCCCTGACTACCGGGATGCGCCGTGGCGAGATCCTGGGCCTGCGTTGGGCCGATATCGACCTCAAGCGCAAACTGGCGGTGCTCCACAACACGAAGAACAAGGAAAGGCGATCCGCGCCACTTGTGGGACAGGTGACGCAGCTACTCGAGGCATATGGCAAGGTTCGTCGACTTGATACTGAGTTGTTGTTTCCGAACCCAGGAAAACCTAAGAAGCCCGTCGAAATTGATCATTGGTTCCAGCTCGCGCTGAAGGCCGCCAAGATCGAGAATTTCCGATTTCACGATTTGCGGCACACCGCAGCGAGTTACCTGGCCATGAGTGGCGCAACGCCGCCGGAGATTGCAGCCGTGCTTGGTCACAAGACGCTGCAGATGGTGAAACGGTACGCACACTTGTCGGACGCGCACACAGGATCCGTGATCGAGCGAATGACGAACAAGTTCTTCGGTGAGGCATCCGGATAATATCGCCGCCCGACGATATCGGGCAAAGCGGCCTGAGTGAGCGCGTAAACGCCCGCCCAGGCCTAACCACGACGCACCTAAATAGGAGATGCAATCATGGCTAAATTGAATTCTAACAAATCATGCGCTGCGACCCTCCCCGACGGCGATCAAATACGTTTAGATCGGGACGTCTATAACGAAGTGATGCTCGACCTCGAGCGTTCAAAGGTTCTCGCGGAAGTGGCTTACGATGATGTTTGCAGTGAAGACGCCCGCGGGCAGACCATCATGAGCTTGCTCCAGGAGCACATTGAAAAAATAGACAATGCGCTGCGGGTAGCAGAACCCATTCCAAGCTGAGCAAAATCCTTCCGGCGCGAGTTGAGAACAGGACCGCTTGCGGTCCTGTCTAATTTGGTTTATGTTATTGCCAATTGCAGCGGTTGAACGCACTGAATGGTGGTGTGGCGCTGTTGCAAGGCCATCCCGGGTCAAATAAGAAGAAACATAACCCAGCACCAGGGAGTCGATCGAGTCGCTTTCGCTCGCCCTAAATAATCGCAAGGCCCGGCCACAATCCGGGCCTTTTTCATTTCACCCGACCCGAGCGCGTTCAACGCCTCGGGTTTTTTATTGCCCATTTTTTTGTCAATACCCTCGGAGGTGGCCATGGCCGATTTCAAAAAGCTTCGCACTGTCCAGCAAATCGCTGCTCAAAGCAACGGTGCATTCACTGCTGCATCACTCCGGTGGAGTATTTTTCGCGCTGAACAAAACGGTTTAGACGCGGCGATTATTCGGCTCGGCCGGCGCGTGCTCATCGATGAGGATGGATTCAATGCGTGGCTCGAAACAAAACGTGCCAAGGCCTAGGAAGCAACCATGGCTGAGGGATCTGGCGCCGGCACGCCGAATGAGGCGTACGCCACCAGCGAGTGGCCTCCCGCACTCAATCTCGAATGGCTAGCGCAACACGAACCTGTTGCGCCAGAAGAAATAATGGAAGGCGTACCGTGCGGTTACGCGACTATGGTTGCCGGCCACGGAGGCGCGGGCAAATCGCAGATCGAGTTCATGCGCGCCGTGTGCATCGCTGCGGGCATTCCGTTTTGCGGACTCAAGGTGGCGCGGCGCAAGGTGCTCTTCGTGTCCTGCGAAGACCGTCGAGACATCCTGCATTGGCGGCTCGCGCGGATTTGTGCATACCTGAGCGTAAAGATCGAGCAGTTGGACGGTTGGCTGCAGATTCTCGATCTAGTTGGCCGCGATTCGATCCTCTTTTCTCCTGATCCTCGCACCGGCCACGCGTTGACCGCAGGTTACGGCGTTCTTGCCGAGCGCATGGCCGCCTACAAGACAGACATCCTAGTGCTCGACGGCATCGTCGATGTGTTCGGGGGAAATGAAAATGCGCGCGTCGAGGTCAAGCAGTTCGTCAATTCGCTGCTCGCTTTGATTTCGCCGTACACGGGCGCAGTGATTCTGATAGGACACGTGAACAAAATTAGTGCGGCGAACGCTGCAAATGGGGATGGATATTCCGGATCGACGGCGTGGCACAACTCCGCCAGGGCGCGCTGGTACCTGTTCGCGGAGGCTGCGCGTGACGAAGACGGCGAAGGATCGGAGCGGCCCGGGAAGTTAACCCTGGAGCTGCAGAAGTCCAATCACGGAAAGGCGGGACTGCAGATCGAATTCGAATGGGATTCTGACGCCCATTTGCTCCTACCTAAGTCAAGGGATAGCAGCGCCCACTTCGACCGCATTCACCTGGAGCGCACCGAGCGGCTGGGCATTCTGGCTGCGCTCAATGCCTGCGCACGGAATGCTCCGCAAATCGTCGTGCCAGGCGCCATGACGGGCCAACGAACCGCGCTTCATGTTCTATCGCAGCGCCCTGAATTCCCCCCATCGCTGCGCGCCGGGAAGGCGGCAAAGCGGCGATTTTGGCGCCATATCGAGGCCATGCGCCAAATGCATGTGGTTGAGGAAACAAGCTATCGGCGCACCAATCGGCATGTGGCCGCCCAAATTGTGCTGACTGCAGAGGGAGTGCGCCAATGCGCCGAATGTATGAATTCAGATTAGACGCAGGTTCGACGCACGGCGCTTCTGCGCCAGTGCGCCGAATGGCGCTGGGGGTTATAGGGGGTTGCGCGCGCGCACTTGAGGCAGATCGAAAGGACTCGTCTGCCGATGTTCACATGCCCATCAACGCTAGTCATGGGTCCTTCCAGAGCCCGGACTACTACGCCAGCGAAGCCCCCGACCGAGAGCTAGTGGCAGACTTTCTAGGAGCTAACCAGTGAGCACAGCCAGAAAACCAGTCAATCAGCACCACCTAGCGGCCGTTTTGGGACGCTCGCGGGCCTCCATTATTGCGTGGGGACGGGAGGGTATGCCGATTGCGCAGCGCGGCGGCCCCGGAAAGCCAACGCTATACGACATTGACCAGGTTCGGGCCTGGCTAGATCGAACCGGGCGCGGCCAGAATCGCACTCCGCTACCTGCTGCGCGGTCTCCCGCCGTCCAAACGTCTGTACCGGAACAATTGATGACGCTTGAACCTGGCAAGGTGCTCGAACGGACAATCGCAGGCATGCTTTCTGGCGCGATCGCGTTGATGATCCGGCGTGGCATACCAGGAGACCTTGCGCTCGAAGTGTTCGACGAATTTGTCGTATCCGCTTACACCTCGTTGGAGATCGAGCTGCAGCAAGACATGGTGCTGAACCTGGACGGCCCCATAGGTCTACTCATGACCGATGAGGGCCGCGCGCAGATCCTGCAGGCCGCCCAGGTGTGCGTTGCACGCCAGGCGCAGGGGTTTGGCGAGTAGATTGGTTGTGAAGAGCGCGTGCGCCCATGAGCAGCTCCAAGGCATCGAAGCCTAAGCCTGTCCGCACGGGCGCATTCTGGGCGGCCGCGGTGCAAACGTCTGCACCGCTGCTGACGTCAACTGCTCAGCACGTTGAAAACCCCGAGCTGCAGCGTTTCGTTCGAAGCATCGCTACTGACTCGCCGCCCTGGGCGCCTGAAGTAGTCGACTGGCTGCGCTGCGGTTTCGCCGAATTCGAAACCTCTGGATGGAAAACCCCGCTTCAGAAATGCCTTGGTCTAGCCGGCAGTAGGGGGCACCGCAAATTTCAGACGCGCGCGCGCTACGCCGAGCGGGACCGTTGGATAGCGGGTGCATGCGATGAATGCGGACGGGGCGACAGCGCTTGGCAGGAAGCGCACAACGTGCTTGATGAAATCGATCGCTTCGAAGAATTGTATTGGCGTCCCTGGAAAGATGCAGGCCGCCCGGAGGAAAG
>JAJZUN010000272.1 GCA_021848555.1 Pseudomonadota bacterium
ATGATTCTGCCGCCGTATCCGGGCCAGTAAGGCGGCACCCAGGGCATGTAGCATGGCATTAAATATGGTATCGATGAACTAAGTACATGAAAATAAAAGAGTGTTCGATCCCCCTCTCTCCGCCAGCTGCTGCGTCCAGGTCGCCTCGGCATAAGTCAGATTCGATGCACCAAGGCCCAGTCCGGCCGCAGTCGCTGCACGCCCGACGGCGGCACCGGATTTCAAGCCGGCCAGCGTGCGCTCGCGCAGCATCGACCGCTCGAACTCGCCGAACGTTCCGAGCATTTGCATCAGCATGCGCCCAGCCGACGTGGACGTGTCCACGGCCTCGGTGAGCGACTGGAACGACGCGCCGGCGCGAACGACGCGCTCCGGCAGCAGCAACAGGTCTTTGAGCGACCGGATCAGCCGATCGAGCTTCCAGGCACCGATGGTGTCGCCGGGCCGCAGGTGATCGAGCAGCCGGTGCAGTTCGGGGCGATCGAAACGCCACCCGAGCCGACTTCATCGAACACGCGCGCGCAACCAGCGGCCAGGAGAGCGGCCCTCTGGGCCTACGTGTCCTGTTCCGTGGTCGATACCCGCGCGTAGCCGAGCTTCATGTGGTCAAAACCCTGTCGGCGTTCGCGCAGACGGGGCCGATCAACCCCCGCGGAGAAACGCGGCCATTGCGACCGTGCGGTGCATGCTCGGCGCACGCACGGCCACCGTGTGCGGTTCGATCGGGGCGTTGTTCGGAGCCAGCACCCATTGGCGCAAGCCTGCGGAAGGATGTCCACCCGGCCTGGTCGTGAAATACGTCAGCACTTTGCCGTTTCCCAGGCGAGGGACCGACGGGCCTGTCGAGGTGCAGTCGGTCGCGATCTCGACCTGCCCGTGCGGCGATACGCCGTAGTACGCCAGCAGGCCCAACATCACCATGGCTCCGTCCCAATGGGCGCTGTAGCCACCATCGGGCGCGCGCTGAAAGCTCGATGCATCGAGGTTGCCGTTGGCGATGGCGTCGCGCATGCAGGTGCGGATGGCTGGGGGTGCTCCGGCCGCTGCGGTGTTGAGCAGGCGCAAGGCATCCTTCGCGCTGTGCACCGCGCCAACTGCGTGTTGCTGTGAGGCGTTGACGGGAGTGGACGGCGCGAGGGATGCCGCCTGCGGTGCAGGCGCGGACCCGGCAGTCGCGGGTGCCACGACGTGCTCGATGGCCTGTCCGACACTCGAGAACAGCTTGTTGAACGGGATGGTGATCGTGGTCGTGTCGGCAACAGCTGCCGACGATGCCGCAGCGAGTACGAGTCCTGCGACTGCCTTGTAGTTGATGTTCATGGTTCGCGGGTTTCTTGGAGGCATCGGGGGCGCGGGGAAATGGGTGTCATGGCCGTGGCCGAGACGCATGCGCCGTGCGTCGCCAAGACGGAATTCTATGGCGCTGGGGTATTGCCCCAGCCCCAGCTCCGGTCCCTGACCATCGCGCCCGGCACTCCTGGGGCTGTGATTCTCGGCCTGCCACGCCGGTGCAAGCGTGGCCTCGGTCGTCTGGTGCGCTGCCGCGGGTGCTTCGAGGTCGCACGCGACCTCGCCGAGGTCTTCATCGTCGGGTTCAACGACGACGTTATGCATCTTCCCGGGGGCCGAGGCACGGGCGCCGAGCCAGCGCCGGTAGGTGGCGATGCTTCCCATCCACGACCACACGACGATGTTGGTCACCGGAACGAGTTCGCTGTAGCCGCCATGATGCCGCAAGGAAAAGGCCAACACCGAGGCTCCGCAGGCCCACGCGAACCAGCCCGCCGGATGTTCCACACCATGGCCGCGCAGCACGCGCAGCCCCATCGAGACGTAGTTGACGACGTAGTACGCCGATACCAGCAAGGCAGCGTATTGCGGCCAGCGAAATGCACATGCGAACATCAGCAGCCCCAGCCCGATCAGCAGCCCGTCAGCCCGTCTGACCTTTTCCAGATTGCGCAGGCTCTTGGCCGCCACGGTGAGCGCGCACACGGTATTGACGAGATACAAGGTCGCGTGCGGAATCGAGCTGAGCTCAGCGGTCGTGACCGAGGCGGTGAACGCGATGATCGCCGTGGCCAGCCAGTTCATCGGCATGGTTCTGACATGGCCGGAGAACAGCGTGCGGAAGTACAGGCCCCAGCCGACCAGGCCGATCAGCGCAGCCACGTAGTTCAGGTGGGCAGCGACCGTCGCCATCATGGTTTCGTCCCCTTGATGAGGAACACGCCCGCCCGCGGGTTGGTCGTCTCGTCACCGAACGCGATGGCCGCCTGCACGCTCCAGCCCAATCGCCCCAGCGCGACCACGCTCAAAGGTTCGGTTGCGATGCGCGGGCAATCGAAGCGCACGGCCGCATCGCCCAGCGCCACTCGGTTGAGGTTGCTCGTGCTGTTGCTACCGAAGAGCCCACGTTGAAACCCTTGCATTCGTCACCTCTCGCTGTCTCGTCGAAGTCGCGGCGGCACAGGCCGTCACCCCTCAGAACGGAGGCACGAACGGAATTTGAAAAAACCTCGTGTGGACGGCTCGGCGCTGCCCGCGTGAGGGGCCGGCAGTCGCAATGCCGCGAGCGTGCCTGGCAACCGCGCTGGCCAGCTTCCCGGCGCCGCCAACGAGGGTCCGAGAGCGCGGCAGGATAGTATTCAACGTGGCAATTCACACATCCGTAACCGGGCAACAACTTCAACCGTGTCTCGTGTCGACTTCGGAAGATTGCGCCAACTCTGGGCTTCGCGGTCTGATGCCGGCGAGCCCGAATGGCATGAGCTCTATACCCTGGTCGAGCGCGTGCTTCGTCGCGCGAAGATCCTCGACGGTCTCGACCGCGGGGATCTGATCCAGGGCTACTTCCTCGATCGCGTACTCGCGGGTCGAGGGCAGGCCGTTCCCGACAACGAGGCGGCGTTGCTGGGGTGGTTTCGGAACTACCAGCTGGATCAGGTCGCGAAAGAGCGCATGGTGGGCGTGACCTGGGATGACGGCTTTTGCGCGCAGGCGGGCCTCAGCACGGAGGCGGCAGCGATCGATGACGTGCTGTTTCGCGATCACCGCGTGGCCAAGGTCGCCGACTTCTTCAAAGCCCTGAAGGACGACGAGAAACTGCTGCTGCAGATTTCACATTGCGACGGGGAGTCCGTTCTATCCGTGCAAGACCAGCATCAGATCTGCAGCGCCCACTACCGAAGCAAACAATTGGGGATCCTGCTGAGCAAGTCGGCCATTCCTGCCGATTGGGCCAAGTCGAAAATCGGGCGCCTGGTCGACGAACTCGGCGTTAAGGTCGAGCGTGCGGCGAGCGCGGATCTTCTGCAAGTATTGCGTCTGCTGTGTGAGCGCGCGCTGGAATGGTGGGAGGCACGATGCAATTCGGAGCGTTGACGCCGAGCCTTGCGACCATAGAGCGCGGGTTGTTCGGTCAGACAGATCAAGAGCCGGCGGCGCAGGAACTCAGCGGCGACGAGGCTTCGCCCGTCGCAGCCGGAGCTGCACTTCGCGCCATGATCGCGCGGCGCGCCGCGGCGGCAAGCGCGACTCCGGCCGATGCCGGGTCAGAGCCGGCGGCAGGCGACTTCTGGTGGCTGCAACTCGATGCCGGCGCTGAGCAGGCGGTGGCCGTGCTGGTACGTCATGTCGCCGCCGATGCCGTGCAGGGCTGGCTGGTCGCTGGCGAGACCGCCTACGCCAGCGATCGCGACTGGGTGCTGCAGCACGACGATGCCCAGGCGCCTCTCGACCCCCGCCTGGGTATGGTGCAGTTGTGGAATGCCGTGACCGTTGGGCGCCAACGCCTGGCCGGGCGGGCGGGGCGGATGACTGCGGTGGCATTCAGCGAACTCGCGCAGGTAAGCAACGATGTCGTGACGCCCGGCGATGTCGGGCCGGCTCCTGGGCGTGTCGGCCTCATCGAGACCCACGGCGTGGCTTGGGTTTGCGGCACGCCTTTGGCCACAGCTGATCCCCGGCGTGCCTATCGGGACCTGTATGCACGGCTTGCCGGCATGATTGCCCTGCGTCCCGCGGATGCATCAGGCGCAGTACGAGGGGACCCGAGCACGGAAGCGGCCAACGATGCATCGCCGGATCACGTCGTCGACATCGGTGCGCACCGCACGCAGCGGCGCTCCTGGCTCAATGGGGACTTCTGGCGCGGGGCGGGAATCGCGGCGACCCTGGTGCTTGCCATGGGCATTCCGTATACCCGCATGCTGCAGCGCACCGGCGCAGGCGACGAAGACCAGGTCGTGCAGAACCCGGTCGTGGAAATGCGCGGACTCAGCGATCGGAGCCCGGTCGTGCGGTTCGATGTGCATTTCGTCGGCACGGCCACCGTCGCCGAGGTCACGGCCTTGCTTCAGGTGTCGCGCATGCGCATCGCATCAGGCCCCGGACCCGATGGGGCGTACGTCCTGTCGGTGGACGCGGCGAATGCCGCCGCGGCCGAGAAGGCGCTCGAAGGCTCCAGGCTCGTGGTCATCTGGTCGGAGCAAAAGCCGTGAAGCGTCGAGACCTGCTGCGAGGGGGGGCGGCGTGGCTGGGTGCCGAGGCCAGTGGCGCACTCGCGCTTCCTGCGCCGGCCCCGTCCCAGCGAGCCTTGATCATCGGCAACGCCGCGTACCAGCACGTGGGCAGGCTCATCAACCCGGGGCGCGACGCCCGCTTGCTGGCATCGACCCTGAGTCGCCTCGGGGTGGAATGCACTTGCCTGACCGACTGCACCAACGGCCGGATGTCCCAGGCCGTCGACACCTTTGTCGTGGGGCTGCGGCGCGGGCCGGTGGATCTGGCCTGGTTCTATTTCTCGGGCCATGGCGCCTACGTCGGCGGCCACAACGTGATGCTGGGCGTCGATACGGTGGTGAGTTCGCCGGCGGCGCTGCTGGCACAAGGCTTCGATCTTGACGCGCTGCAAGGCATGCTCGAGCAGGCCAGGCCGCGCGCGGCGGTGCTGGTCGAGGACGCCTGCCGCAACAACCCCTTCGTGCAGGCCGGCGTGTCGGCGACGCGGGGGATCCACGCCAACCCCGGCCTGGTGCCGCGCGATTGGGGCGGGACGCTCACCGCGTATTCGACGGCGCCGTATACGCAGGCCATGGATT
>JAJZUN010000273.1 GCA_021848555.1 Pseudomonadota bacterium
TTCCGCCGAGCTGGGCGATGGGCAGCGGGAGTTACGGCGGTCGGCCCGACGCCGGTCTGGTCGCTCTGGCGCTGGGCACGGCCGGCTTCGTCCTGCCTCTCGCCTTGCCGCGCTATCGCATGAACTCCGCCGGCAGCGCGGCATGAGCGAGGCCGGACGGATCTGCCCGCTACGTTACCGCTACGGGCCCGCTGCCATAGCCAGAGCGCCGGAGCGCCCGGCCGAGACCTTGTACGTGATCGGCGGGCTCTACGGCAATCTGCCGGCGCTGGCCGCGGTCCAGGCCATGGCGAAAGTCGAGCCCGGGCCGGTGACTTTGTGCTTCAACGGCGATTTCAACTGGTTCAACGTCGACGACGCCGGCTTTCGGGCGATCAACGAGCGCGTGCTGCGCCACGACGCCATCCTGGGAAACGTCGAAGCCGAGCTGGCCGAAGATACGGACGCAGCCGGTTGTGGCTGCGCCTATCCCGAGTCGGTCGATCAAGGCGTCGTCGAACGCTCAAACCAGATTCACGCCAGGCTGAAGCGCACGGCGGCGAGGCATCCCGATCTGCTTGCCCGCCTGGCCGCGCTGCCCATGGTGGCGCGCTACCGCGTGGGCGGCGCGCGCGTCGGCGTGGTGCACGGCGATGCCGAAGCGCTGGCGGGCTGGCGCTTCGATGTCGCCGCACTGGATGATCCGAAACAACAAGCCTGGCGCGCAGACGCCTTCGCCAAGTCAGAAGTGGACGTGTTCGCGAGCACGCACACCTGCCTGCCGGCCATGCGCTGTTTCGATCGTGACGGGGTCAAGCTGATTGCCAACAACGGCGCCGCGGGCATGCCGAACGCGCGCGGCGCCAGTTTCGGCATCCTGACTCGCATCGGAACCGGCGTTTCACCTCATGCCGACCTCTACGGCCACGCGCTCCGAGGCGTGCGTGTCGATGCTGTTGCCATCCACTACGACGGCCCCGCGTGGCAGGAATGCTTCCTGAGGAACTGGCCTGCGGGTTCGCCTGCATGGCTGTCGTACTTCGACCGCATAACCCATGGGCCGGACTATCGCTGGAAAGGCCCTGCGCACACAGCCGCAATCTCCTGATCGCCGGCCCGCTCAGGCCTCGACCGGCAGCCCGGATGCCTTCCATTCCGGAAAACCGTCTTCCAGCCGGCGCGCTTTGAAGCCTTTCGTGCGCAGCATGGTTACCGCGTCCACCGAGAGCAGGCAGTACGGGCCGCGGCAATAGGCGATGACTTCGCGCCCTTTGGGGAATTTTCCGAGGCGTTTGCCCAGGTCATCGACCGGGACGTTGATCGCGCCGGGCAAATGCCCGGCGGCGAATTCTTTCGCCGGGCGCACGTCGAGTATGGTTACCAGCCCCTGCTTCGAACGCTTTACCAGCTCGGCGGCGGGGATCGGTTCCAGGTCGTCGCGCGCGGTGATGTAGGTGCGCACCAACTGCGCCATTTCGGCGAGCCGCGTCTGCGCGACCAGCCCCAGCGCCGCGATCAAATCCACCACGTCCGGCCCGGCCAGCTCGTAGAACACGCGCAGGCCCTCTTTGCGCGCCCGCACCAGCCCGGCGCGGCGCAATTCCTGCAGATGCTTCGACGCGTTTGCGACCGAAAGCCGCGTCATGGCCGCAAGCTCGTCCACGCCGCGCGGCCCCTGCGCGACGAACTCCAGCAGCTCCAGGCGGTTGCCGCTTGACAGCGCTTTCCCCACCCGCGCGAGCTGGGCATGCACGTCCTGTTTGAAATTGCCTGTTGACATCGCGGCTGCGGCCTCCTACTATTCAACCAATCAGTTGACCATTTGAATTATACCCGACCGATGCGGCCGGGCCAAGGTTCAAGCGGACGAGGGTGATTATGACATTTAACGAATGGGCGGCGGCTATGCGATCGGGAGCGCACCGGAATCCGGCCATGAAGCCGGGTAATGCTTTCCTGCCCCGGCTGGCGCGGCGATTGCGGCGCGATTCCGGAATATTACTCAAAAGGAGAACCACACCATGAAGGCCCTATTCATCCTGAATGACGCTCCGTATGGCACTGAGCGCAGTTATAACGGCTTGCGTCTTGCGGGATCTCTGTCGAAGACTGAAGGCGAGGAAGTGAAGGTATTTTTGATGGGCGACGCGGCATCCTGCGCCAAACGCGGGCAAAAGGTCGCCGAGGGTTACTACAACATCCAGATCATGCTCGGCCGCGTCGTGCGCAACAAAGCCGAGGTGGGCGTATGCGGAACCTGCATGGACGCGCGCGGAATCACCGATCCCGAACTCCTGGACGGAGCCCGCAGAAGCACGCTCGCCGAACTGACGTCATGGACACAGTGGGCAGACAAGGTGGTGGTGTTCTGACCGTGGGCCGCACCGCGTTGATACTCGGAGCCGGCCTTGGCGGACTGGTCGCCGCAGAGACCTTGCGCAAACTCCTGCCCGCCTCCGATCGCGTGATCGCGGTCGATCGTGCCGAGCGGCACTTCTTTCCGCCGTCGTTGCTGTGGCTGATGGTCGGCGAGCGGACACCGGAGGACTTTACCCGCTCCCTGGACCGCTTGATCGGGCGGGGCGTGGAGTTCCGTCACGGCGATATCACCCGCATCGATCTGCTGCGCCGTGAAGTCGAGATCGCCGGCGAATCGCTCGCGGCCGACGCGCTGGTGATAGCGCTCGGGGCGGAATACGCGCCGGAAGCGATCCCGGGGCTGGCGCAAGCCGGCCTCAATCTCTACACCATGGACGGCGCAATAGCCATCCGCGACGCCCTCGGTCGCTTCGAAGGTGGGCGCATCGTCGTTCTCACCGCCGCGCCCATGTACAAGTGCCCGGCGGCACCCTACGAGGCCGCGCTGCTGGTGGATTCACATTTGCGCAAACGCGGCGTGCGCGACCAGGCGACGATCGAGTTCTTCGCCGCCGAGCCGCGGCCGATGGCGGTCACGGGACCGGAGCTGGGCGCCGCCGTGCGCGGCCTGATCGAGGCACGCGGCATCGCCTACCACCCCGAGCACCAGGTCAAGGAGATCGATCCGGCGGCGCGCCGCATCGGCTTCACCAATGGTGTTTGGGCCGAATACGACCTGCTGCTCTACGTACCGCCGCACCGCGCGCCGGCGGTGGCGCGTGCGGCCGGCCTGCTCAACGAAAGCGGCTGGATACCCGTCGATCGTCATTCCATGCAAACGCAATTCGAGAACGTGTTCGCGCTCGGAGATATCACGATTATTCCCCTGAAGATGGGACGCCCCCTGCCCAAGGCCGGTGTCTTCGCCCACGGCCAGGCCGAGACCGTGGCGCACAACATCGCCCTCGCCTGGACCGGGAAAGGCAAGCCGCACCAATTCAGCGGCGAGGGTATGTGCTTCATCGAGGCCGGCGCTGGACGAGCCGGCATCGGCAAGGGCAATTTCTACGCCGAACCGACGCCGCAAGTAGAGATGCGCGGGCCAAATGTCTTCTGGCACGCGGCCAAAATCCTGTACGAGAAGTATTGGCTGTATCGACGCTACTGAGGAGAGACGCAATGGGTCCGAACAGTATGTGGTGGAGCGGCTGGTGGATGTTCCCTTTCGGCATGCCGATCCTGCTGCTTGTGGTTCTGGTGGCAGTGCTGTACCTCATATTCGGGAGTGGCGCATACGGGCGACACCGGTGGCGCGATTCCGACAGACCGTCCTCCAATGCTGGAGATTCCGAATCGGCTATCGAGATACTCAAGAAGCGCTACGCGAAAGGGGAAATCAAGCGAGAGGAATTCGAACAGATGAAAAAAGACCTGAACGCTTGATCCACTGATGAGACGAACCACTGCGAAGGCCGCCAGGCGTCACCACTCCTGCGCTGATCGCTTCGCCACGCTCAATACTTCACGTTGGACAACAACGCAATTCAGAGAGGAACCATGCAGCCGGAACAGTACGAAGCCTGGTACACGGCACCACGCGGCGCGTGGATCGGTGGCATCGAGTATCGCTTGCTCGACGAGCTTCTGACGCCGCGTTCCGGCGAGACCGTGCTGGATGTCGGCTGCGGCACCGGCCATTTCACGCGCTGCTTTTCCAATAGCGCGGCCGTCGGCTGGACCGTCGGGGCTGATATCGATTTCGCCGCGGCGCGCTTCGCCGCCGGTCGCGGCAAGGCGGCCTATCTCGCCGCGGACGGGCAGCGGCTGCCCTTTGCCGATCGCAGTTTCGATCTGGTGATCAGCGTGACCGCCCTCTGCTTCATGCGCGACGCGCGCCGCGCTTTGACGGAGATGCTGCGCGTCGCCCGCCGCCGGGTTGCACTCGGACTGCTCAACCGGCACAGCCTGCTCTGGTTCGCCAAGGGCCGCCAAGGCGGCCGCGGCGCCTATCGGGGTGCGCACTGGCATACGCCGCGTGAGGTCGGGCGCCTCTTTGCAGGACAGCCGGCGCGCAACCTCACGCTGCGCACCGCAATCATGCTGCCGGGCGGCGGCCGGCTGGCGCGCTGGGCCGAGCCACATCTGCAGCGGGCGGCGCCCTGCTGCGGCGCCTTCCTTGCCGCAGTGGCAGACGTCGCGTCGGAACTTCATTGAGCGGATAACTTATTCAAGCGAGCATGCCATGACAAAATTTTCCCTGGTTGAATTTTCCATTCGCCGCCCGAAGTGGGTGCTGTTGGCTGCCGCGCTGCTGACCCTGTTGTTTCTCACCCAGTTTCCAAAAATCCGCACCGACACCAATCCCAAGCACATGCTGCCGGAGACCTCGGACGTACGCGTCTGGAATGACGAGGTGGACAAGACTTTCGGGCTCTACGAGGACACCATCGTCGTCGGGGTGGAAAACGATGCCGGAGTGCTTAACCGGGAGACGCTCGGCCGCATCGCCCGCATTACGGACGCAATCCTCGGGCTTCCCGGTGTCGCCAGCCGCGACGTGAACGGCTTCACCACGATCACCAATGTCACGGCTGAAGCCGGTACGCTCAAGGTCGGGCCCTTGATGCCAGCCGCGCCCAAGACGGACGCCGAGGTCGAGGCATTGCGCGCGGCCCTGTTCGGCAACACGCTGTTCGTCAATCGCGTCATTTCCAAGGACGGCAAGACGACCGCCATATACG
>JAJZUN010000274.1 GCA_021848555.1 Pseudomonadota bacterium
GCAGGTGGTATATCTTCAGATCTAATCGCTCTCGATCTCGCTCACGCCGAAGGTCGCTTCGCGCACCAGCTTGCGCATGCTGAAATTGCGCACCTTGTTCCAGGGGCAGACCGTATCGCACAAGCCGCACTGATAGCAGTGCTTGAAGCCATCGCCGCCGGCCGCCTTGATGGCGGCTATGATTTCCTTGAACGGGGTGACCATTTCCATGTGTTTGCTCCCGGCCCCTGTTGATCCGCTAGTAAGCTGTTTCGAGATGAGGGGAAATCCCCCAAGGGGACTTCCTTTGGGCGTCTCCCCTCATGCTCCCCTAAATTGGCCCGTTGCAAAATTCAATTTGCAACAGGTCCTAAGACTTGGTCATTCTTGCGACGGTGTCCAGCACCTTCTGCAAGCCGAATTTGTCGATCAGCGCTTCCACGCCCACCTCGAGGTCCGGCGGATTCGGCTCGCCTTCCTCGACTTCCTCCTCGCGCTCGTCGTAGATCAGCGCTTCGGCGACGCACCACTCCACGCACTTGGGCTTTTCGAGCCCGGGCTCGTCCTCGCACATGTCGCATTTCAGCGGCAGGCCGGAGTCCGGCTCTTTGAACAGGTCGCGCGAGGGGCAGGACGCGCGGCAGAAATCGCACTCGTCGTATTTCTTGCCGTCGATGATGTAGGTGTCGCGGCCGGTGCATTCCGCCGCCGTGTATTCGCCGGCGTACACCGGCAGGTAGATGTCGCGCAGCGGCTCGCGCACGATGCGGATGCGCGAGCGCGCCGGGTTGTTGCTGCTGTAGCGCGGCGAGGCGTGAAACAGCGAGCAGATGACCTCGCACGCCCGGCAGCCGTTGCACTTGTCGGCATCGATGGTGATGTGCTTGATCTTCTTCATGACCTTAGGCATGGCTCAAGACCTCCTTCCCTTCCGGCTCTGCTCCTGCAGATGTCTTCTGGCCGGCGTCGTTCGCGCCTCCGAGTATCCCCCTTTGCTCCAGGTCCTCGGCGACACAGGCGAGGTCGAGTTCCAGCAGCGACGCCTTGGTCGGGATGCCGTTGCTGTCGAACCCCTTCAGCCGGTAGTACGCGTCCAGCAGCTTTTTCTCCAAGTCGGGGAAGCGCCGCTTCCAGTGGTCCTCCGGCGGCTTGTCGTCGGCGCGCCGCATGCCCCGCCTCACGTTGATCGCGCGCAGCAGGGTCCGGTTCCGGGTGGCCGCCTTCCAGATCGCGGCTTCGTCGAAATCGATGCCGGTCCCGGCCGACACGAAGCCGGGAAAATTGTGGATGTGGTACGGCGGCTTCAGCGGGAAGGACGACAGCCCGGCGCAGGTGCCGAGGGCGTCGTCGATGTAGTGCATCTTCTCCTGCCAGTCCACGATGTCGCAGCTGGCTTCGACGGTCGGATAGAGCGGGTTCGAATTGTCTCCGCGCGGCTCCCACTCCAGCAGGTATTGCTTGAACTTGTCGTCGGGGACCTGGATCCAGTCCTTGACGAAGGCCTCGCGCTCTTCCATGGTCGGAAACGGCGCCTGGGGAAACTGCCCCTCGATCTGGGTGATGTTGATCTTCTCCCCGGTCGAATACATCAGGTAGTAGACCGGGTTCAGCATGCCGAGCTTGAGCGGCAGCTGCTCGTGTTTCTTGATGGTGTTGTGATCGAATTTTTCCGCGCCCTTGCCGATGCGCCTGGCCGCCCAGTAGACGCCGTCGGCGAGCAGGTCGCCTATCCCCTCGCGCCTCACGAACCGGTCGATGAGCCAGAAGAAGCGGCCCTCGACATCGGCCGGCATGCCCGGAAAATCCGCGTCGGTGAGGATGCCGGCCTCGAGCAGCTCGAGCGCGAAAGCCATGACCTGCGGCGTCGAGAAGCCGTCCACGCCGTATTCGGTCGCGCGCTGCGCGATTCGGAAGCCGAATTCCAGGTCGGAGTACGCCGCCATGGTGTACGTGAGCTTGGAGTAGCACTTCATCATGTAGGTCGGCTGCCCCGGAATCGTGATGGTCGCCCCGCATTTCATCGGACAGTTGTAGCAGCTGATCAGGCGGGTGCGCACGTCCTCCTGTGTCTTGCGCCATTTTTCTTCGATCTCATGGGTCCAGAAATCCTTGCGCCGGGTGCGCGCATTGCCCCACATGAAACTGGTGGTATGCCACTGCTCGTCGACGATTTTCATCTCCTGCGGCGACCCCAGCCCCTGCAGGATGGCGGGGACGCCGGGAATCGGATGATCTTCGCGGAACTTGATGTACTTCAGCACGTCTTCGCACAGGCCCATGAATTCGGCCGGCCGGGCGACGTTGATGTCCTTGGTGCCGCGCACGACGATCGCCTTGAGCCCCTTGTCGCCCATGACCGCGCCTATGCCGCCGCGGCTGGCGCTGGACCGGCCCTGTTCGATCGACGCGTAGAACACCCGGTTCTCGCCGGCCAGGCCGATCGCGGCCACCTGGGCGTTAGGCTCCTTCAGTTCCTGGCGGATGCATTCGGCGGTTTCGATGGCGCCTTTGCCGCGCAGGTGCGAGGCGTCGCGGATTTCGACCTTGTCGTTGTGTATCCAGAGATAGACCAGCTCGGGCGACTTGCCGCGGATGATCACCTTGTCGTAGCCGGCATGCTTCAGCTCCGGCGCCCAGAATCCGCCCATCATCGAATAGGCGAGCAACTGGGTTTGCGGAGAGAAGGTCGACACGATGGTGCGGTTGCAGCCCGGAGCCGCAGTGCCGCAAAGCAGGCCGGAGGCGAAGATCAGCAGATTGTCTTCGGAAAACGCCTCGGTCTCGGCCGGGACCCTGTCCCACAGTATCCTGGCGCTGGTGCCCAGGCCTCCCAGATGCAGTTTGGTCAGTTCGGGATCGGATTCCACCCGGTCGACGCTGCCGCGGGAAAGATCGATCTCCAGTTCGAATCCTGTCTCTGCGTACCGCATGTTCCTGGTCCTCTCTCAGACTGCGTTCCCATTCGGGCGTCTTGCGCACCTCGGCGCAAGCTACCCGGCCATTCGAAACGGAGCGCGACCGCGGCGCCGGCCGGCGCCCCTTCCCTAGTCGCGGGCCGGTCCCGGAGTCGAAGCCCAAATACCGGCCGCTTGCATTTTTTGATCTATTCGGTATTGTAGTACTATAATGCTTATTTATAGCTTTTGCGTCAACCGATTTCCGTCAAACCTGTTGATTTTGGTGGAAAACTTGACTAACGTGATCGGGTATTCCGCAGCCTCCGCCGGCCATGCTTCCCTGGGCAGGAGCCGCAGTCTGCACGCTGCGGCGCCCCCGTGGCGCGCGTGGCAGAATTGATGCATTACCCACGGTAAGCGAACCCGGACCGGGAACCGACGATGAACGAGGTGCGAAAACTTCTGGACTCACGCTTTCCCGGGCTGCACGCTCGCATCGCGCAGGCGCTCATCGACGCCGAGGCGCGCTACAACCGCCAGCACCAGCAGGCGCCGTCGGAATTCCTGCTGGAGCACAGCCAGCGCACCGCCGCCATCGCGCATCAGCTCGCCACGATGGAAGGGGTCGATCCGCTCCTGCCGGCGCTGGCCGCGCTCTACCATGATGCCGGCAAATTTCACGACGGCGAATACCACAGCGACAAGGTGCCGGAAGAGGAGCATGCGGCCATCCTCGCCGCGCGCATGCTCGCCGAATCCGGCGCGAAACAGGCCGACATCGAGGCGGTGTGCGGCGCGTTGCGCGCCTTGTACGACGACCGGCAGCCTTGCGGCCACGCCTGTCGCATCGTGCAGGATGCGGATAGGCTGGACAAACTCGGCGCGCTGGGCGTCGGCGCCTTCTTCACCAAGGCGGCGCTGCGCGGGCGCGGCCTCGTCGACGCGCTGGTGCAAAGCCTGAGCCGGGAACTGAGTTACGCCCTGGCGGCGCCGCGATCCATGCTGACCGAAACCGGCAAGAAGGTCGCCGGCGAGCAGACGGCGAAGACCATCGCTTTCTTCGACCAGCTCCTGCACGACCTGGAACACTGGGGCATCGCCGCGTTCGAACGCCGCACCCTCCTGGTGGAGGCCAATTTCCGCAGCCACGACGGCGATCGCCTGCAGCAGACGCAGGTGACGCTGGTCATGCCGCGCGCCTGCCCGGATTGCGAAGCGCCGATCGCCCTCACCCATCGCTGCGAACGCGGCGTGAAATGCGAAATGCTCAAGGCGCGCCTCGCCTGCCAGTCCTGCGACTATGTGCGGGATATTTCCTTCTGCCTGCCGGTTCTAGCCTGAGACCATGAAATGAAATACGCAGAAACAGGATACAACCTGGAAATCGATCTGTCCCTGGGCCGCGTCGAAAAAGCGGCATCGGATGCGAGGGACACCGAACTCTATCTCGGCGGACAGGGGATCGCAGCCAAGATCCTGTTCGAACGGGTTCCACCCGACGTCGACCCGTTTTCTCCGGACAATCTGCTGATTTTCAGCGCCTGTCTATTGGTCGGCACGCCGGCGCCGGCCGCCAACCGGACCGTGGTGAACACGTTTTCCCCGCAGACCAACCTGATGTCGCATTCCCTGTTTGGCGGCTTCTTCGGGCCGGAATTGAAATTTGCCGGCTACGACCGGATCATCATCCGCGGCAAGGCGCCGGACCTGGTCTACCTGTACATCCACAATGACCGGGTGGAAATCCGCGACGCGACCCACCTGCGCGGCAAAGGCACCACCGAGACGCAGGACCTGCTGAAGCAGGAGCTGAAGGACCAGCGGGTTCAGGTCGCGGCCATCGGCCTCGCCGGCGAAAACCGGGTCTACATGGCGTCCATCGACCACAATCACGCCAGCGCGTCGCGCGGGGTCGGGGTGATCATGGGCGACAAGCGCCTGAAAGCCATCGCCGTGCGCGGCACCCGGGACCTCAACGTCGCCAAACCGGCCGAGTTGTTCGAACTCGCCCAGGCGCTGCACAAGAAGATCGGCGAGGGCGACGGCAACGGCGACTGGATGGCGGTGGACGAAGACGACAGCTTCCACCACAACCATTTCGCCTGGGGCAACGCGCGCACGCGCAGGAAGGGATACTGGAGCGACGAACTGCAGGCGCGCTGGACCAAGTGGAAATACGACCCCACGGGCCGGTAGAC
>JAJZUN010000275.1 GCA_021848555.1 Pseudomonadota bacterium
TCGGCATCGACGTGCGCCGGCAGCAATGGCTGGGCTTTGCGCTGGCGGGCGCGTTTGCCGGCCTGGCCGGGGCGGTGTACGCCTTTTCCAAAGGCAGCATTTCACCCGAAACCCTGTCGATTCCGCGTTCGGTCGACGGGTTGGTGATGGTGCTGATGGGCGGCATCCAGACCCTCACCGGCGCGGTCGCCGGCGCTGCGGTGTTTACCTGGCTGCAGGACACCATTTCGCGCCAGACCGAATTCTGGCGTGCGCTGCTCGGCTGCATCATCCTGTTTCTGGTGCTCGCCTTCCCGCAGGGCATCGCCGGCTTCATCCGCGAGCGCTGGGAAGCGCGGGCCGGAAAGGGGGAGGCGTGAAAGAAGTATTGCGCGTGGCGAAGCTGTGCAAGGCCTACGGCGGCGTGCAGGCCGTATGCGAGGTCAGCTTCAGCCTGGCCGCGGGCGAATTGCTGGCGTTGATCGGCCCCAACGGGGCCGGCAAGACCACCTGCTTCAACCTGCTCAACGGCCAGATCCCGGCCGACCGCGGCAGCGCCGAGTTCGAAGGCCGCAGCCTGATCGGCAAACAGCCGCGCCAGATCTGGCGCCTTGGGGTGGGGCGCACTTTCCAGATCACAGCGACCTTCTCCTCCATGAGCGTGCGCGAAAACGTGCAGACCGCCCTGCTCAATTTTCACGGCGGTCTCAACTCGCTCGTCTCCCTGGCCGCGCGGCAGCACCTGGACGAGGCGATGGACCTGCTGGCGCGCGTGGGCATTGCCGACCAGGCCGAACGCCCCTGCGCGGTGCTCGCCTACGGCGACCTGAAGCGCGTGGAACTCGCCATCGCGCTCGCCAACCGGCCGCGCCTGCTGCTGATGGACGAACCCACGGCGGGCATGGCGCCGCCCGAGCGCGTGGCATTGATGCAACTCACCGCCGAACTTGCGCGCGCCTCCGATATCGCGGTGCTGTTCACCGAGCACGACATGGACGTGGTGTTCGCGCACGCCGATCGCATACTCGTGCTGAATCGCGGCAGGCTGATCGCCGAGGGCAAGCCGGCCGAAGTGCGCGCCAACCAAGAGGTGCAGGAAGTTTATCTCGGTTCCGGCAGTCTTTATGGGGCTGCCCATGCTTGAGCTGAAAGGCGTCAACAGCGCCTACGGCCGGGCGCACATCCTGTACGACCTCAGCCTGTCGGCCGGGCGCGGCGAAGTCGTGGTGCTGCTGGGCCGCAATGGGGCAGGCAAGTCCACCACGCTGAAGACCTTGATCGGCCTGGTGCGCCCGCTTTCGGGGGAGATCCGCTTCGACGGCCGCCGCATCGAACGCCTGGAGCCCTACAGAATCGCGCGTCTGGGCCTGGGCTACGTGCCCGAGGAGCGGCGCATATTCACCGATCTGAACGTGATGGAAAACCTCGAAGTGGGCAGGCAGCCGCCGCGCGTAGGCGCGCCGCAATGGACACCGGAAAAGCTGTTTGGGCTGTTTCCCAATCTGGCCGGCATGCGCGCGCGACCGGGCGCCCACATGTCGGGCGGCGAGCAGCAGATGCTCACCATCGCGCGCACGCTGATGGGCAACCCTTCGGCCATTCTGCTGGACGAACCTTCCGAAGGCCTGGCGCCGGTGATCGTCGAGCAAATGGCGAAAACCATCCTGGAACTGAAGCAGGAAGGCCTGTGCGTGCTGCTCTCGGAGCAGAACCTGCATTTCGCCAACCTGGTCGCCGATCGCGCGTATATCATCGAGAAAGGCCATATCCGCTATCAAGGCAGCATGGCCGAGCTTGCCGCGAACGAGCGGATACGCGCCACTTACTTGTCCGTCTAGAGAATGAACACGCAAAAATCGAACTGGGTCGTAGGCATCGACGTCGGCGGCACCTTCACCGATCTCATCATGCTCGACACCGCGGACGCGACGGTGCGCCTGGCCAAAGTCCCGACGACCACGGACAACCAGGCCTACGGCGTGGTCGCGGCGCTCTCGGCCGCGGGGGCGGTCCTGCCCGAGTTGCAGGTGATCGTGCACGGCACGACCACCACCACCAACGCCATCCTCGAGCGCAAAGTCGCCAAGGTCGGCCTGATCACCACCCGGGGATTTCGCGACTCGCTGGAACTGGGCCGGCGCACCCGGCCCAAGCCCTATGGGCTCACCGGCTCGTTCGAGCCGCTGGTGCCGCGCGAGTTGCGCGTCGAAGTGCCCGAGCGCATGGATGCCGAGGGCGAGGTGGTGACGCCGCTGGACGAGGCGGCGGTCGAAGCCGCGGTGCGGGCGCTGATCGCCCAAGGCTGCGAAGCGCTGGTGATCCATTTTCTGCACAGCTATATCAATCCGGCGCACGAGCGCCGCGCGCTGGAGATCGCACGCGGCCTGTGGCCCAACGCCTATCTCACCGCCGGGCATCTGATCCTGTCCGAATACCGCGAATACGAGCGCGGCACCACCGCCTGCGTCAATGCCGCGGTGCAGCCGATACTCGCGCGCTACATCGAGCGCCTGCGCAGCGAACTGCGCGCTCAGGGATTCAAGAACGACCTGCTGGTGATGCAGGGCAACGGCGGCACCGTGTCCTCGGCCATCGTGGCCGAGCATGCGGTCAACACCGTCATGTCCGGTCCGGCCTCGGGCGTCATGGCGGCGGCCTACACCGCTGCGGCGGCCGGCTACAAGGACGTGGTCACCTACGACATGGGCGGCACTTCCACCGACGTGGCGCTGATCCAGGAAGGCGTGCCCACGGTGTCCTCGGAGCTGGAACTCGAATACGCCATGCCCATCCACGTGCCCATGGTGGACGTGCACACCATAGGCGCGGGCGGCGGTTCGATCGCTTTCATCAACCAGGCCGGCATGCTGCAGGTCGGCCCGGAATCGGCCGGCGCCACGCCTGGCCCGATCTGCTACGGCCGCGGCGGCCTGGCGCCGACCATCACCGATGCCAACCTGATCCTCGGGCGGCTGAATCCTGACAAACTGCTCGCCGTCGATCGGCCGGTGTCGCTGGATGAAGTGCGCGCGATCATCCTCGCGAAAATCGGCAAGCCGCTGGGGCTGGATGCGACGGCTGCGGCGGCGGCGATATTGCGCATCGCCAACGACAAGATGGCCGGCGCGATCCGCATGGTTTCGCTCGCGCGCGGGCACGATCCGCGCGATTTCGTGCTGTTCCCCTTCGGCGGCGCCGGCCCCCTGCACGCGGCGGCGCTGGCGCGCGAACTCGCCATCCCGAAACTGCTGATCCCGGTGCGGCCCGGCATTACCAATGCGCTGGGTTGCGTCGTCGCCGACGCGCGCCACGATTACGTGAACACCATCAACAAGCCCCTGCCCGCGCTCGATATCAACCTCGTCTGGTCCACCCTGGAGGCGCAGATCGCCGAAGGCCGGGCCACGCTGGCGCGCGAAGGCGTCGCGATCGAAGGCACGCGCATCCTGCATTTCGCCGACATGCAGTTCCAGGGCCAGAGCCATATCCTCGCACTCGCCCTGCCGCAACTGAAGGTGACGAAGGACGAACTGCAGAGACTGTTCGAGGCCGCCTACTGGGAGCGCTTCGGCGTGGAACTGCCCAAGATCCGCGCCGTGCTGGTCAACCTGCACACGGCGGTGATCGGCCTGAGGCCGCGACTGGATCTGGCCGTGCTCGCGCGCGCCGCTGAGCGCGCGCAGAATCTGCAGGGCGCGCAGAACGGCCTGCGCCCGGTCTGGTTCGATGGCGGCTTTCGCGATACGCCCGTCTATCAGCGCGAAAAGCTGCCGCGGGACGCGACGTTCACCGGGCCCGCCGTGATCGAGCAGCTCGACTGCACCACGGTGATCGACCCCGGCAATCGCGTCGAACTGGACGCGCTCGGCAATTTACTGGTAACGGTGTAACCCCATGAACGGACTATTGCTCACCATGACCGAACCTCCGCCGCAGATGGAGGAGGAATTCAACGCCTGGTACGACACCGAGCACCTGCCCGAGCGCCTGGCCATTCCCGGCTTTGTCTCGGCGCGGCGCTGGGTGGATCCGCAGGCCGCAGCCGGAACCGGCAAGTATCTTGCGACCTACGAGCTCGAAAACCAGGAGGTGCTGCAAACACCGGACTATCTCGCCCATGTCGGCGCGCATTTCACGCCCTGGTCGAAACGCTGCCTGTCGCGCTGCGTGCTGTTCCGGCGCTGGGCCTGCGCGCAGATTTTTCCGGGCGACGCCGCGCCCGACCCGGACGCCCGTGCGTTGTTCCTCGCCTGCGGCGACGTGTCGGCCGAGCACGAGGCGGAATTCAACCGCTGGTACGACACCGAACACCTGCCGCTCCTCGCCGCCGTGCCGGGCGTGCTGCGCGTACGCCGTTTCCTCGCGGCCGAAGGCAAACCGCGCTACATCACCCTGTACGATCTCGCGGATGCAGGCGTCACCGGCTGCGCGCCGTGGAAAGCCGCGCTGGCCACGCCCTGGGGGCAGCGCATAGACACACTCACGCAGGCTCAGGAATGGATACTCGCGACCTACCTCGCCTACGAACCGCTTCCCACCGCCAGCCAGGCCCCATGAGCGCCAGTATCGATCCGATCACGCTGGTCGTAATCCAGAACGGCCTCAACCAGGTCTGCAACGAAATGGACCTCGCCTTCTGCCGCGCGGCATTCTCGCCGGTGATTTCCGAAGCCATGGACCGCTCCGACGGCATTTACCACCGCGACGACGGCGCGCTGATCGCGCAAGGCGAACTGGGCCTGCCGGTGTTCGTCGGCACCATGCAATTCTCCACCCAGGCGGTGATCTCGCGCGCCAAGAGCGTAGAGCCCGGCGACGTGTTCATCGTCAACGACCCCTATCTCGGCGGCACGCATCTGATGGATGTGCGCTTCGTCAAACCGTTTTTCTACCAGGGCAGGCTGTTCGCCTGGCTCGCCAATACCGGGCACTGGCCCGACATCGGCGGCATGGTGCCGGGCGGCTTCTCGGCGCACGCGACCGAATCGGAGCAGGAAGGACTGCGCCTGCCCCCGGTGAAGCTGTTCAAGCGCGGCGTGATGGACGAGGAGATCCTCGCCATCATTCTC
>JAJZUN010000276.1 GCA_021848555.1 Pseudomonadota bacterium
CCAGTTCGCCGGTGAAGTTGTCGCCCCAGGCGAGCACGGTGCCGTCGGTTTTCAGCGCCACGGTGTGATACACCGCCGCCGCCACGGCGCTGTAGCCGCTGCCGATTTGCACCGGCGCGTGCCGGCTGGTGACGCTGCCGTCGCCGAGCTGGCCGTAACCGTTCCAGCCCCAGGCCCACAGGCTGCCGTCGGTTTTCAGCGCCACCGTATGGATCAGTCCGGCCGCGACGGCGCTGTAGCCGCTGCCGACCTGAACCGGGGTATTGCGCTGGGTGG
Source organism: Pseudomonadota bacterium (assembly GCA_021848555.1). The sequence goes on from JAJZUN010000276.1 coordinate 277, forward strand.
TCGTGCCGTCGCCCAGTTCGCCCGAGCCGTTGTCCCCCCAGGCCCACAGCGTGCCGCCGGATTTCACCGCCACCGAATGCACGAAGCCCGCCGCCACGGCGACAAAATCGCTGTCACTGCCGATTTGCACCGGTGCATTGCGCTGCGTGGTCGTGTTGTCGCCGAGCTGGCCGCGGTAGTTGAATCCCCAGGCCCACAGCGTGCCGTCGGTCTTGATCGCCAGGGTGTGGAATCTGCCTGCCGCTATCGCCGCATAGTAGTCCGTGCCGATTCGCACCGGCGCGTAGCGGTTCGTGTTCGTGCCGTCGCCCAACTGGCCGTAGTAGTTGTCCCCCCAGGCCCACAGGCTGCCGTCGAATTTCAGCGCCACGGTGTGCGCCTGCCCCGCCGCCACGGCGCGGTAGCCGCTGCCGATTCGCACCGGCGTATTGCGATCGGTGGCGCTGGCGTCGCCCAGTTGACCGTAGGCGTTCCAGCCCCAGGCCCACAGGCTGCCGTCCAGTTTCAGCGCCACCGTGTGCCCGCCTTCCACCTCCACCAGGAATTGCCCGCCGCCGGCCGCGACGGCGGCGTAGCCGCTTCCGACCTGTGCCGGGATGGTGCGATCGGTGGTCGTGGCATCGCCCAGTTGGCCCCGGTAGTTGCTGCCCCAGGCGCGCAGGCTGCCGTCGGACGCGAGGGCCAGGGTGTGATCGGCCCCCGCGGCGATCGCCGCGCCGGGCAGCGAGGCCATGCCGGCCAGGGCGACGCTGTGCGGGCTGCCGCTGGCGTCGCTGCTGACGCTCAGAGCGCCGGTGCGTGCGCCGCCTGAACTCGCGGTAAACGTGACGGAGATGGTGCAGGTGGCGGCGCTCGCCAGCGTCGTGCCGCAGGTGTTGTTGCTCTGGGCGAAATCGGGACTGACGGAAATACCGCTGATATTGAGCGTCGTCCCGCCGGAGTTCTTCAGGGTTACGGTCTGCGCCACGCTGGCAGCGCCGAGCCTGATGAAGGCGAGGCTGCCCGGCGACAACCTCACCGCGGGCGGCGAATCCGCCACCGTACCCGGTGCCTGGGAGGTGGGATGGCCGCCGTTGCCGCCGGTGTTGGTGGCTATACAACCGCTGGTCGTCACTATCCTGAGCAAAGTGCCGCTATTGCTCGCGCCGTCGAGTACATGTTCGTTCGCCACACCGTTGGTCGTGCCGTCCGCAAGCGAGGCCGGCTGCGTCACGGCCGAAAACTGCCTGACCGTCACCGACAGGGGCACCGTCGCGCAATCACCGGCAAGGTCGCGCAGGGTCTTCAGCCCGACCAGTTGCGCCTGCCTGCCCGCACCCGCGGGAGAAAACACGATCACCGGCGCGTTGACGCGGTCCGTTCCCTGGGGAACGGTAAAGCTGGCGAACAGCGTTTTGCCGTCCGCACTGACGCCGACCGCAGTCGCGTTCTGCACCACGCCGTAGCCGGTGCTGTCGCGCAATTGCACCATGGCCGGATTAATCGCCGTGGCCGCGTCCCAGTTTGTGACGCTGTTAGCTAACGGGGTCGGCGTCGGGCTGCCAACCGTCGCGGGATCGATCAGTTGCAGTTGTACCTGAAACGTCTGCGCCTGAAGGGTCGCATCGATGGCGTTTTGAAACAGATAGGTGATGACGGGAGAACTGACTTGCTGCGCATCCGAAGTGATACCCAGCCCCGCCACCACGGCCGAGGACGGCTGGATGCTGCCGGCACAGGCGATGCCGGCGGCGAGCGCGGCCAGCAAGCCAGTCGCCCAGATGCGAAGTCGGCTACGCACCGCTGAATCCCCCGTCATCCGCAGTTACGCCGCTCGCCCGGAATCGGGGGCAAGCAGCCGCGCGGCGGACCAATGGATTCAGCGGTTTCATTTACCTTCTGCTCTTGTGGCCTTGGTCATCACGCGCCGCGATGCTGGCGCTTGGACTCGCCCGGAATTCACCGGATTTATCCATACGGCGCAAATACTTACCCCCTACTCTTACACCATAAACCATTATGGGCATAGGGGCAATCGGACAAACGGCCTGAGCGGGCATTACTTCACACCCCATGACCTGGTCGTACAAGTTATTGACTGATTAGCACCTGTATATCATACTGACCGATATGGTCATATCGATTGGAAGACTATGATTACCGAAACCAGCGCAGTCAACTTCAGACAGAACCTGGGCGAAATGCTGAGTCAGGTGCAGTATCGCCACGATAGCGTGGTCATCAACAAGGACGGCAAGCCCGTCGCGGCGCTGGTCGATGCGCGCCTGTTCGAGCGCATACGCCGCATGCAGGATCGCTTCGACGCGCTATGCCTGCGCATCGAGGCCGGCTTTGCGACTGTGGCGCAAGCGCAGGGGATTGCCGAAATCGAGGCAGCCGTCAAACTCGAACGAAAGCGGGCGCGCGCGACAGCCAAGACGCGCTGAGCCGCCATGGCCGCGCTGCGCGTGGTGCTCGATACGAACGTGCTGCTCTCCGGCATCGCTTATCCCGCGAGTGTGCCGGGCAGGATCCTCGCGGCCTGGCGCCACGGTTCGGTCGAAGTGCTGCTTTCGACTTACATACTCGACGAGCTGCGGTGCGTGCTGCCGCGGCTGGCGCAGCGTCACGGTTTGACATCGGCGGAGATCGACGACCTGGTGGATGCGCTATCCATACAGGCCGAAGTCGTCGAGCCGCTGCCGCAGGCAGAACCCGCCCTGCGTGACATCGATGACCAGCCTGTGCTGGGCACTTTGCTCGCAGCACTCAAGATATCGGCTGCCGACTACCTCATCACCGGTGACAAAGACTTGCTCGCGCTCTCTGACCGCTACCCCATCGTGGATCCGGCCCAGTTCTGGGCGACACACGCTGGACTGTAGGCACCGAAGATCCGCTGGCAGCGCATCTGTTGCGCTCTGCTAGCCGCCGCCTTTTTGCGCCAGTTCGAGAAACCGCGCATCGGCGTGCCGGATGCGATCGAGCAGGATGCGGATGAAGGCGCGGCCGAAGGCGGCCTTGAGTTCCGCGCTTGCATTGCGCAGCCCGGCGGCGGAAAGCTCGATCAGCACCAGCGGCGAGAGCGCGCGCACCGTGGCCGAGCGCACCGCAGCCCGCTCGTCGAGGAAAGCGATTTCTCCTATGCATTCGCCCTCGCCCAGGCGGTTGAGCGTGGCGCCGTTGCGGCTGACCACGGTTTCGCCGCTGGCGATCAGGTACACGCTGTCGCCGGTGCTGCCCTCCTCCAACACCGTGTCCCCTTCGCGGAAATCCAGCCAGTCGCTCAGATGGATGGTCTCCCACAGCTGCGTGTCGGCGAAACCGCCGAAGAAAGGCAGCCGCCTCAGGGTATCGAAGCGCGCCGTGTCGAACAGCACCTCGTTGGGCCGGTCGAGTTGCGGCAGCGCGTTGCGCAGATCGTCGCAGAACGCCTGCCAGCTGTCGTAGCGCACCTGCGGGTCGGGATGGATGGCGCGGTGGACCACGAAGCGCAGCGCGTTCGGAATGTCCTTGCGCCGGTCTTCGATCGACACGTACTCGCCGGAGAGCTTCTGATTCAGCATGCTGTCGAACGTGTCCGCGGTAAACGGCAGGCTGCCGGTGAGCAGCTGATAGGCGACCACGCCGACCGCATAGATGTCGAGCTGGACATTCGGCGGCCAGTCGCGGAAATGCTCCGGCGGCATATAGGGCAGCGTGCCCACGTCGAACACCTGGGTCTCGTCGGATTTGGCGAAGTAGGCGGTGCCGAAATCCGCCACCTTCACGATGTGATCCGGCGCGACCATGATGTTGGTCGGCTTGATGTCCCGGTGCAGCAGGCCGAGCTTGTTGCCGTAGTCCAGGGCGTTGCACACCTTGTAGACGTCCTCGATCACCTGCTCCACCGGCAGCAGCGCACCGGGCCGCGCGTACTGCTTGAGCGTCCCGCCGCAGACATACTCCATCACCAGGTAGCCGAAGGCCTCGGTGGTGCCGGCCTCGAACACCTCGACGATGTGCGGATGCTTGAGCTTGCCCGCAAGCCGCGTCTCGTTCATCCACATCTTGCGCATGCGGTCGCCGACCTCGGGATCGTCGAGCAGCTTCAGGTTGGCGAGCTTGATCGCGACTTCGCGCTGCAGAAACGCGTCATAGGCGAGGTGCACCTCGCCCATGCCGCCTTCGCCCAGCAGGCCGCGGATCTCGAAGCGGGAACTGAAAACGTCCGGTGCAGCCGTCATGCCATCGACCTCGGCATTGTTGCCCCGCGCGCGCCCGCATGGCCCTTGCCCGCGGCCGGCGCCAACGCTCGATACCTGCGGAACTTCTCTGCCTTGCTCTTCATTTCAGCTAGCTACGGCATATTTACCCAGAATCCGGTTCCGTTGCCCAGCGTCCTGGTGCCGAAGTCAAGATAAGCCTTGCCGGCGATGTAAGCCGAGAGCGTCCCGCTGGCTTCCAGGCTCGGCGCGTAGAAGTACCACTGCGACAAGGGATTGCTCCAGGCCCACAGGGTAGTCAGCGGGGTTGTGCCCAGCGTTTGGTTGAATGCCGAGGGCGTGACATCGCTGCCCGTCGCCACCAGATTCCAGCCCTTCACCGGGTATGCTGGGGTCAGCATGAATGACAATCCCGACTGCGTAGCCAGCGTCGGCTGCGCTGTCGCATTGACCCAATAGCCTTCGCCCGGATTGATCTCGCTCAGCACCCCATAGCCCTTGGTCATCGCGTAGGTCTGCAGCGCCGTCGCATCCATCAGCGGCGTGTAGAACTGCCAGCCGGGCGTGGCGGCAT
>JAJZUN010000277.1 GCA_021848555.1 Pseudomonadota bacterium
CGCTCCCCTGATCGCGGTAGTCCGGCTGGTGCAGATGCCAGAGCAGGACCAGATCCAGCGCACGCGATGCGCTCATCGCCTGAGCGCAGACTGCATGATGACCGGACCGGCCGGATCCGGATCAATAGGGTTGCGGTACTTCACTTGCATCCGGCTCCAGGTCCTGGAACACCAACGGGAACGACTCAACGCGCTAGCGCAGGTGGTGCACGCGCTGGCCCAGGCTCTCCGGCACGATCACGGTCACGCCGCGTTCGGTCACGTGAAAGCGCTTGCGGTCGGCCTCGGCATCGACGCCCGCGGTCAGGCCGTCGGGCAGCCGGCAGTGCTTGTCCACGAGCACGCGCCGCAAGGTCACATTATTGCCGATTTCGACATTCGGCAGGATCACACAATCCTCGATGTCGCAGTAGTCCTGCACCCGCACCTGCGAGAACAGCACCGAGCGCCGCACCATGGAACCGCTGACGATGCAGCCGCCGGAAATCAGCGAATCGACCGCCATGCCGCGCCGGCCGTCGTCGTCGAACACGAATTTCGCCGGCGGCAACTGCTCCTGATAGCTCCAGATCGGCCAGTCTCGGTCATACAGATTGAGATCCGGCACCACGCGCGTCAACTCCATGTTCGCCTGCCAGTAGGCGTCCAGCGTGCCCACGTCGCGCCAGTAGGGCACGCCGTTGCTCATGTTGACGCAGCTGTCGCGGAAAGCGTGCGCATGCACGTGCAATCCGGACCGGATCAGCCAGGGAATGAGATCCTTGCCGAAGTCATGGCTGGAGCCCCCGTCTTCCGCGTCGCGAATCAGCTGCTCGTAGAGGAAGGCCTCGTCGAATACGTAAATGCCCATGCTGGCGAGCACCGCATCGGGTCGGCCAGGCATCGCCGCCGGCTGCGCCGGCTTCTCGTCGAAGGCGCTGACGCGGCGGTCTGCATCGACGGTCATCACGCCGAACTGGCTCGCGTCGGCGAGCGGCACCTCGATGCAGGCGACGGTCATCACTGCCCGGCTGGCCACATGGTCGGCGAGCATGCGCGTGTAGTCCATTTTATACACGTGGTCCCCGGCGAGGATCAGTACGTACTTTCTCCGGTGCCGGCGCAGGATGTCGATGTTCTGGTACACCGCGTCGGCGGTGCCGCGATACCAATCGGCGGTGACCCGCTGTTGCGCCGGCAGCAATTCGACGAACTCGTCGAAACGGCCTTCGAGGAAACTCCAGCCGCGCTGCAGGTGCCGGATCAGGCTTTGCGCCTTGTATTGGGTGCAAACGCCGATGCGCCGAATGCCGGAGTTGACGCAATTGGACAGCGCAAAATCGATAATGCGGAACTTGCCGCCGAAAGGCACCGCCGGCTTGGCGCGCCAGTCGGTCAATTCGGCCAGGCGCGAGCCGCGGCCGCCCGCAAGCACGATGGCGAGCGTGTCCTGGGCCAAGTTTCTCAGTTCGATCAGGTGCGGTTGCTCGTTCGCGGCGCGATTGCCCGCGGGAGCGCTCTGGTCGAAGCCGTTCATGTGACCCCTGATGCCCATTTCAGCCGCAGCCATTACCCCGGGACTCCCGCAATACCCGCTAAACTTCCCGCACGCGCAGCGATCGGTGTGCTGCCTCGCCCGAAGTTAGTCGCTGCCGATCAGGCGCAGGACCTCGGCCTCGGCTTCGACCCAGTCCTGCAGTTCGCAGCCCGGCGCAAAACCGCGTTTTTCGGCGCGGAAATAGGCCGCCTGCGCCACCAGCCGGTTGCGCTCCTCGGCGTTGAGAGCCGGGCCCGAACCGGATTGCGGCTCGGCGTTGCCCTTCTGCTGCTTCGTCCCGGCCATCGGGGCGCGTGCCCCGGCCTTGGACGGCGGCGCAATCTTGGGCGCTGCCTTGGATTTCGCTGGACGTGCTGTTGCGATAGCCATAATCGACCTCCTGTTCACTCTACCACCAACCGAATCGAGCATAGCTGCCGGGGGCGAGCCGGCATTGACAATTGTCATATCGACTTGCGCGGGTAGCGTGCCGCAATCAGCGCCGCACCGAGCAAGCCCAGGCGTTCGGTCATGACGACGCTGACCGGAATCCTGAGGTTAAGTTGTGCCTGCACGCCTTTGGCGTTGAACGCAGTCATGAAACCGCCGGCCGCCAGACGGCTGAACATTTTTCGCGCCATGCCGCCGGCGATGTAGACGCCGCCGCGCGCCGTCACCGCGAGCGCATGGTCGCCCGCCAGCGCGCCGTAGCAGGCGATGAACAGGTCGAGCGCATGGCCGGCCAGCGGGTCGCCCTGTTCCAGGGCGCGGCGGCTGATCGCTGCGGCGCCTTCGGCGCGTACGCGCTCGCGCAAGTCCGGCACCTGCGGCAGCCCGGCGCAGAGGAATTCGTAGATGCGCGCGAGACCCGGCCCCGAGACCACGTGCTCCACGCTGACGCGGCCAAACTGCGCGTGCAGCGCCTGCCACAAGCGCATTTGCTCGGCATCCGCAGGGGCGAAACCCGCGTGCCCGCCTTCTCCGGCAATCACCCGGTAGCGTTTCCCCTGCGGCAGCGCATACGCCACGCCTAGGCCGGTGCCGGCGCCGATCACCACGCGCGGCGCCTGCGCCAGAGGCTCGCCTCGCTGCAGCGTCTCGCTGTCGCCCGGACCCAGCGCGTCGACGCCCATCGCCGCGGCCTCGAAATCGTTCACCACGCGCACGCGGGCGATGCCGAATTCCGCCGCGATCGCCGCGCCGTCTATGCCCCAGGGCAGGTTGGTCATCTGGACGCGATCCTCCGCTGCCGGCCCGGCGGCGCCGAAACACGCGCGGCTCAAGCGCTGGACGCCGCAGCGCTGCTGCCGGCCTTCCTCGAGAAATCGCGCCAGCAGGGCGGAAAAATTGCCAAACGACGCAACCGCGTAGCGCCGCTCCAGCAACGGCACCAACCGGCCCTGGCGCCAGCTTGCAAGCATGAGCAGCGCCTTGGTGCCGCCGATGTCGCCGGCGAGGATCACCTGCGTCCCCGTGCCGCGAACCCTTGGCCTGAATTCGGCAGTCCTGCTAACATTACGCACATCGAGCGTGCCGTCCTCGGGTGCGACGATCCCCATCCATGCCTCCCGCCACTTCCGCCATCGACGCGAACGCCAGCCCGCTGCGCGTCCTGTACGCCACGTCGGAATGCGCCCCGCTGGTAAAGACCGGCGGCCTCGGCGACGTCAGCGCGGCCTTGCCGGTCGAGCTCGCGCGGCTCGGAATCGATGCGCGCATCCTGCTGCCGGGCTACCGGCAGGTACTCGCACAACTGCCCCAACTGCGCACGCTGGCGCGCCTTGCGCCGAGCGCGGGTCTGCCGGCATCGACGCTGCTCCAGGGGCAAACGCCCTCGGGCCTGCCGTTGTACCTGCTCGACTGCCCCGAATTCTATGACCGTCCCGGCGGACCCTATCAGGATGAAACCGGCAGCGACTGGGGCGACAACGCGCTGCGCTTCGGCCTGTTGTCGCGCGTCGCCGCGCTGCTCGGCAGCGCCGACAGCCCGCTCGACTGGTACCCGCAGGTGCTCCACTGCAACGAATGGCAGACCGGCCTCGCCCCGGCCTACCTGCACCACGCCTCGGGCGCGCGCGCGGCGACGCTGCTGACCATACACAATCTCGCGTTCCAAGGGATATTCGGACCGGAACTGGTCGCCGCGCTCGGCCTTCCGCCCGACAGCTTCCACCCGGAGGGCGTCGAATATTACGGCAAGCTCTCGTTTCTCAAGGCCGGACTGCAATTCGCCGATGCAATCAGCACGGTCAGCCCACGCTACGCGCTGGAGATTCAAAGCGAGGCGCTGGGCTTCGGCCTGCACGGACTCCTCGCCGCGCGCAGGGACAGTCTCCACGGCATCCTCAACGGCATCGATACCGGCTTGTGGAACCCGGCCACCGACCCGCTGATCGCCAGCCGCTACAGCGACGCTACGCTCGCCGCCAAGGCGGGCAACAAACGCGCGCTCCAGGGGCGCCTCGGCCTGGCGGCCGATCCCGATGTGCCGCTGTTTGCGGTGGTCAGCCGGCTCACCGAGCAGAAAGGCCTCGACTGGCTGCTCGAGATTGCGCCGCAACTGCCGGCTCTGCCGGCGCAACTCGCGCTGCTCGGCGGCGGCGAGACGCAATTTGAGCGCGGCTTTGCCGCGCTGGCCGCGCGCCATCCGCGCGAAATCAGCGCCACCATCGGCTTTGACGAGGAGTTGGCCCATCTGATCGAAGCCGGCGCCGATGCCTTTCTCATGCCCTCGCGCTTCGAGCCCTGCGGCATGAACCAGATGTACAGCCAGCGCTACGGCACGCCGCCCGTGGTGCGCGCCACCGGCGGACTCGCCGACACCGTGGTCGATTGCACCCCGGCCGCGCTCGCCGACGGCAGCGCCAGCGGTTTCGTGTTTCACGAACCCAGCGCCGCGGCGCTGCTCGCCGCTGTCGGGCGCGCGGCCGCCGCCTGGCGCGACGCCGACACCTGGCGCGCGCTGCAGCGCAACGGCATGGCCAGGGATTTCAGCTGGGGCGCGAGCGCGCGCCGCTACGCCGGGATCTACGCGCAATTGGCAAATTCCCGCTGAGAAGCGCTTCAGATCCGCAAGCCATTCGCTCATCGTTTCGCCTGGCTTCGTCGTTGCAGGGGTGCGCTGTTGCGCGGACGAGAAGCCGTCCGCGCGGATCGTCGATTGCGCACGGATGAAAACCCCATCCGCGCGCAATCGACGATCTTGCATAAACCCCCGACGCGGCGTTTGGGGCTAACCCATAACCACGATTTCTGTACGGATACGCTTTTCATCCGTACAGAAATCGTGGTTGGCGCGAGCGAGCGCGCAAGTCCGCGCGTTGCGCATGCGACGGCAATCAACACCCAGCCCATAGGATTCAGGCCCAGATCATCAGCCCCAGTTCGAGCGGATGGGTGAGCAATTCATGGCAGGGGTAGGCGCGCACGCGCATATCCAGCTTGCCGCACAGCTCCGGCACAAGGTCCAGCGAAAAATGGTGCTCGCCGGCGGCGTCCGCACCCTGCGCGACGAA
>JAJZUN010000278.1 GCA_021848555.1 Pseudomonadota bacterium
CGACACCCTTGCCGTTCGGCTAACTCTTCCCCTTATCGGGCGAGTAGAGGACTTGCACCTCCAAATGGGTGCGCCCTGCCGGGCGCACCAATAAAAAAGGGCAGGGATGACCCTGCCCTTTTATGGAGAAGAAAAACGCTTACTTCTTCTCTTCTTTCTTGGCTTCTTTCTTGGCTTTCTTTTCTTTCTTCTCGGCCTTCACTTCTTTTTTCGCGTCGGCCTTCACTTCTTTTTTCATTTCTTCTTTTTTCTCGCCGGCGGCTTTCACGTGCGATGCGGCAAACACGGAACCGGTGGAAACGGCGAATACTGCGGCTACCAGGATGGAAAGTAGTTTGCTCATGTTGACTCCTCGTTGATGGACACAAAAAACCGGTGCGCTTTCTACCGCCTCTACCCATCGTTCCGTCTTGAGGAGCCGACTTGATATCGGGGTGCAAGCCTGGCGGTGATATCCGCCGTGCCGGAACTGCCAATAACGGTCCAGCCGCCTGAGCGTTGACAGGTTTCGGCGCGCGTGCCCGGTGCCGGCGTAATAGAAAAATGTCCAAACAATCAATGCTATACTCTGCGATCGCGCCACCAGCCTGGCCCAGGCCGGCCCCATTTCGATGCCCAAGACCTGACATGCGCCGACTGCTCATCCCGGTTTTCGCCCTGGTTTGCGCCCTGGTCCCCGGCGCGGCGCGGGCCGCGCCCTATACCCCGCAATCGGATGCCGAGGTGCTGGAGCGCCTGCCTTTCAAGGCCTCGGCCGCCGAGGGGAAAGCGCTGCGCCAGTTGCGCCGCGCGCTCGCCGAGCAGCCGCAGAATCTCGAACGGGCGCTGGCCCTGGCGCGCCGCTATTTCGACCTCGCCAGCGCAGAGGGCGACCCGCGCTATGTCGGCTACGCGGAAGCCGCGATCCGGCCCTGGACCACGTCCGACCAGCCCCCGGCAGACATCCTGATCCTGCGCGCGCTGCTGCGCCAGTACCGCCACGAATTCGACGCGGCCCTTTCCGACCTCGCGCAGGCGGCGGCGCGCGACCCCGCCAACACCGAGATCTGGTCCTGGCGCTCGGCCATCCTGCTGGTGCAGGCGGACTACGCCGGTGCGCGCGCGGCCTGCGCCAGACTCGCCCCGCTGGCGAGCGCGCTGCTCGCCACGTCGTGCAACGCGATCATCGACGAGCGCAGCGACAAAGCCGGGGAGGCCTACGCCGCATTGTCCAAGGCCCTGGCAGGCCGCCCCGATGCCGACCCAGATCTGAAACTCTGGATCGAAACGCGGCTGGCCGAAACCGCCCTGCAACTGGGCCGTGACGCGCTGGCCGAGCGCCATTTCAAGGCCGGGCTCGCCCTTGGCGTCACCGACGGCTATATCCTGGGCGCCTACGCCGACTATTTGATCGAGCGCAAGCGACCGGCGGAGGTCCTGCCCCTGCTGCGCGACTGGGAACGCTCCGACATCCTGCTGCTGCGTCTGGCGCTGGCGGAGCGCGCGGCCGGGCTCCCCGGCGCGGCGGCGCATGTCGCTATGCTGAAGGAGCGCTTCGCCGCGTCGGCGCTGCGCGGCGACAAGCTGCACCAGCAGGAGGAGGCGCGCTTTCACCTGTATCTGCTGGGGGACGCGTCGGGGGCGCTGCGGCTGGCCGCGGAGAATTACCGCCTGCAGCGCGAGCCGCGCGACGCGCGCATCCTGATGGAAGCGGCGCTCGCGGCGCAAGACTACGCGGCGGCGCAGCCGGCCCTGGACTGGTTGCGCGCCAGCGGCTACCAGGATCCGGCCTACGCAAGACTGGCGCAGCAACTGCAGGCGGGCGCGCGATGAGCCGCTGGCTGGCCTTGCTGCTGCTGTTGGCGAGCCTCGCGGCCGAGGCGCACAAGCCCAGCGACAGCTACCTGCGCTTCAAGATCGACGGCGGCGAGGTCGGCGGGCAATGGGACATCGCGCTGCGCGACCTGGAGCAGGCGATAGGCCTGGACGCGAACGGCGACGGCGACATCACCTGGGGCGAACTGCGCCCGCGCCAGGCGGACATCGCCGCCTATGCGCTCGCCCGCCTGAGCTTCGCCGGCGACGGGAAGGGCTGCCCGCTGCGCGTCACCGGCCACCAGGTCGATCACCACAGCGACGGCGCTTACGCGGTGCTGCACTTCGCCGCCGACTGCGCCGCCGCCCCGGCGGCGATAGAGATCGGCTACAGCCTGTTCTTCGATTTCGATGCCCAGCACAAGGGGCTGCTCAATCTCGAATATCAGGGCAGGATACAGAGCCTGGTGTTCACGCCGGAGCGCTCAAAGCAAAGCTTCGTGCTCGGCGAGCTGTCCTCGTTGCGGCAGTTCCTGAGCTATGGCCGCGAAGGCGTGTGGCATATCTGGATAGGCTACGACCACATCCTGTTCCTGGTTTCGCTGCTGCTGCCGGTGGCGCGCTTTCCCGACGCCTTCTGGGACGTGTTCAAGATCGTGACCTCGTTCACCGTGGCGCATTCGATCACGCTGTCGCTGGCGGCGCTGGGCGTGATAGCGCTGCCTTCGCGGCTGGTGGAATCGGCCATCGCCGCCTCGGTGGTGCTGGCCGCGCTGAACAACCTGCTGCCGGTGGTGGGCGGCCGGCGCTGGGTGGTGGCCTTCGCCTTCGGCCTGATCCACGGTTTCGGCTTCGCCAGCGTGCTCGCCGAACTCGGCCTGCCGCGCGACGCGCTGGTGCTCGCGCTGGTGGGCTTCAACCTCGGCGTTGAAGGCGGGCAGCTCAGCATCGTCGCGGCCTTCCTGCCGCTCGCCTACTTTTTGCGCCACGGCTGGTTCTACCGGCGCGTGATCCTGGTCGGCGGCTCGATCGCCATCGTGGCGGTCGCCATGATCTGGCTGCTCGAACGCGCGTTGAACCTGAAACTGATTACGGCCTGAAGGCCGGCGACGTTCTTTTCTTACGACTATGCGTCACAATCAGGCATGATCGACCTGTCCACGCAACGCTATGCCTTGCTCGCGCTGGCCGCGGCCGCGCTGTTCGGCGCGAGCACGCCGCTGGCGAAGCTGCTGCAGGCGGACATCGCCCCCGGCCTGCTCGCCGGGCTGCTGTACCTCGGCAGCGGCGCCGGGCTGGCGCTGGTGAAACTCGCGCGGCGCCCGGGCCGGCGCGCGGCCGAAACGCCGTTGCAGCCGGGAGACATTCCCTGGCTCGCCGGCGCCGTCCTGTGCGGCGGCATCGCGGCGCCGCTGCTCCTGATGTGGGGGCTCGCCGGCGCCAGCGCTTCGGGGGTGTCGCTGCTGCTCAACCTGGAGGGCGTCCTGACCGCGCTGATCGCGGCGCTCGCATTCCAGGAAGCGGTAGGCCGGCGCATCTGGTTCGCCGCCGGCCTGATGCTCGCCGCCGGCCTGATGCTGGGCTACGCGCCGCACGCCGGCTTCGATTTGTCGCTGCGCACCCTGGCGGTATGCGCCGCCTGCGCGCTGTGGGCGCTGGACAACAACCTGACCCGGCGCATCGCCGCCGCGGACCCGGTCAATATCGCCATGATCAAGGGCCTCGCCGCGGGCGGCGTGAACGTCGCCGCCGCCCTGGCCCTGGGCGCGCAGCTACCGCAGGCGCTGCCGCTGGCGGGCGCCCTCGCGCTCGGCTGGCTGGGCTACGGCGTGAGCCTGGTGCTGTACATACTCGCCCTGCGCCACCTCGGCAGCGCGCGCGCGGCGGCGCATTTTTCCACCGCGCCGTTCATCGGCGCCGCGCTGGCCATCGCGCTGCTGGGCGAGCCGGTGTCGGCGGGCTTCGTCGCGGCATTTCTGCTGATGGCGGCGGCCACCTGGCTCGCGCTCACCGAACGGCACGGGCACACGCATGTGCATGAGCCGCTGGCTCATCGGCATATGCACGCGCACGATGCGCATCATCAGCACGCGCATCGCGGCGACGAAGGGCCCGCACCGCATTCGCACCCGCACCGGCACGAACCCGTCGCGCACAGCCATCCGCATCTGCCGGATCTGCATCACCGGCACCGGCACTGAAGGCTCCGCATGCGGCGCGTTATCATGCGGCGGAGGATGCCGTGAACCGACCCCTGGCCCGCCGACCCTGACCATGCTCGAATCCGCTCTTTGGGCGTTCGCCGCCGCGGCCGGTCTGGGCGCGGCCATGATCACCACGCGCCAGGGTCTGCGCTATGCGTCGCCTGCGGCCGGCGCGGCCATAGGCGTCCCGTCCTCGACGCTGGTGTTCTGGTGCCTGGCGCCGTTCCTGCTGGACCTCGGCGGATTCGATCTCGGGGCGGCCGGCATCTTCGCGCTGGTTGGCCTGTTCTTTCCGGCGGCGGTGACCTTGCTCACCTACACCGCCAACCTGCGCATGGGGCCGACCATCACCAGTTCGATCTCCTGCACCACGCCCCTGTTCGCCCTGTCCGGGGCGATCCTGTTCCTGGGCGAAGCGCTGACGACGGGCAACGCGCTCGGCACCGGCGCCATCGTCCTCGGCATGCTGGCGCTGACCTGGAGCGGCGGTACGGGGCCGCGCGCCTGGCCGCTGTGGGCGATCGCGCTGCCGGTCGCGGCGGCGGCGATCCGCGCGCTGGCGCAGGTCCTGACCAAGGCCGGTCTGGCGCTCTGGGCTAGCCCTTACGCCGCCGGGCTGATCGGTTACAGCGTATCCGCCGTGGTGATCCTGGCGGCGGTGCGCATAGGCGGGCGGCGAACGCCGACAGACCGCCGCGCCATCCCCTGGTTCGCCGCCACCGGCATGCTGAACGGCGCCAGCCTGTTCCTGATGTACACCGCGCTGGGCAAGGGGCAGGTGGCGCTGGTCTCGCCCATCGTCGCGACCTATCCGCTGTTCACGCTGGCGCTGAGCCTGCTGCTGCTGCGCCACGAGCGCGTCGCGCCGCGGGTGGCGCTGGGCGCGGTGCTGACCGTGGCCGGGGTGGCGGTGCTGCTCGTGTACTAATTCTAATATGCTATCAAGATGATACTAATTATGGCATACTCTGTGTCGTCTCAGACGACCGGAGAATTGCATGGCAAGACCTCGACAGATAGACA
>JAJZUN010000279.1 GCA_021848555.1 Pseudomonadota bacterium
AGCGCCCGCCGCCCATTTTCTGCACTTCGCCGTAGTAGCCATTGATGATTTCGGTGACCGGCAGCGCGGCGCCGTTTTTCTTCGCCTCTTCGAGTGTGATGCGCAGGTCCTTGCGCATCCAGTCCACGGCGAAACCGAAATCGAACTGGTCGTCTATCATGGTCTTGCCGCGGTTGTCCATCTGCCAGGACTGGGCCGCGCCTTTGCCGATCACCTCCAGCACCTGCTTCATGTCGAGGCCGGCTTTGAGGCCGAAATGGATGCCCTCGGACAGGCCCTGCACTAGGCCCGCGATGCAGATCTGGTTGACCATTTTGGTGAGCTGCCCAGCGCCCGGGGGCCCGAGCAGGGTCACCGCCTTGGCGTAGTGGGCGATCACCGGCCTGGCCGCTTCGAACGCCGCCGCTTCGCCGCCGCACATGACCGTCAGGGTGCCGTTCTCCGCGCCCGCCTGGCCGCCGGAAACCGGCGCGTCGATGAAGTGGATGCCTTTTCCGGCCGCTGCGGCAAACAGCTCGCGCGCGATGTCGGCCGAGGCTGTGGTGTGGTCGACGTAAATGCTGCCCGCCGCCATGCCCTCGAAAGCGCCCATTTCGCCTACGGTGACGGTACGCAGGTCGGGGTCGTCGCCGACGCAGGAGAACACGATAGCCGCGCCCTGCGCCGCCGCTTTGGGCGTATCCGCCGCCTTGCCGCCGTGTTTTGCCACCCAGGCGTCGGCCTTGGCGCGCGTGCGGTTATATACCGCGACCTCGTGGCCGTTCCTGGCGAGGAAGCCCGCCATCGGAAAGCCCATGACGCCCAGGCCGAGGAATGCCACTCTTGCCATTGCGTGTCTCCTGCGTCGAATTGTTCAGACTTGCTTCGAGTACGCGATTATAGAACCTCGCTGGGTACACATGATTCTTCCGGATTGGAAAAATCGCGGCGCTTCGACGATAATCGCAGCTTCGTCCTATCCCGCCCGCCATGAAAACCACTACTGCTGAACTCGCCAACGCCGTCCGCGCCCTGTCCATGGATGCGGTGCAGGCCGCCAATTCCGGCCATCCGGGCATGCCCATGGGCATGGCCGAAATCGCGCTCGCCTTATGGAACCGCCATTTGCGCCACAATCCGGGCAACCCCAAGTGGGCCGACCGCGACCGCTTCGTGCTGTCCAACGGCCACGGCTCCATGCTGCTGTATTCGCTGCTGCATCTCACCGGCTACGACTTGCCGATGGAGGAGCTGCGCCGATTCCGGCAGCTGCACTCGAAGACGCCGGGGCATCCGGAAGTCGGCGTGACCCCGGGCGTGGAGACGACGACCGGCCCGCTGGGCCAGGGCATCGCCAATGCGGTGGGCATGGCGCTCGCGGAAAAACTGCTCGCGGCCGAGTTCAACCGGCCCGGACTGCCCATCGTCGACCATCACACCTATGTGTTCCTCGGCGACGGCTGCCTGATGGAGGGCATATCGCACGAAGTCTGCTCCCTCGCCGGCACGCTCAAACTCGGCAAGCTGATCGCGCTCTACGACGACAACGGCATTTCCATCGACGGCAAGGTGCAGGGCTGGTTTACCGATGACACGCCGCAGCGCTTCGAGGCCTATGGCTGGCAGGTCATCCGGGCGGTGGACGGCCACGACGTCGATGCGGTGGACCGCGCGATCGCCGCGGCCAAGGCGGTGACCGACCGGCCCAGCCTCGTCTGCTGCAAGACGGTGATAGGCAAGGGCTCGCCCAACAAGGCGGGCTCGCACGACTCCCACGGCGCGGCGCTGGGCGAGAAGGAAGTCGCGGCCACGCGCGCGGCGCTGGGCTGGAATTACCCGCCGTTCGAAGTGCCGAAACACATTTACGAGGGCTGGGACGCGCGCGCGCGCGGCGCCGCGGCCGAGGGCGAATGGCAGCAGCGATTCGCCGTCTACGAAAAGCAGCATGCCGGGCTTGCGCGCGAGTACCGGCGCCGCATGGCGGGCGAGCTGCCCGCGGACTGGAAGACGCATTGCGACGCGCTGATCGCGAAGATAGCCGCCAAGGCCGAGACCATCGCCACGCGCAAGGCGTCGCAGAACGCGATCGAGGGCCTGGCGCCGATGCTCCCCGAATTCGTCGGCGGTTCGGCCGACCTCACCGGGTCCAACCTGACCAACTGGCCGGGCGCGAAGGCGGTGGGCGCGAGCACCGGCGGCAACTACCTGTCTTACGGCGTGCGCGAATTCGGCATGGCTGCGATCGGCAACGGCATCGCCTTGCACGGCGGGCTGCTTCCTTTTTCCGGCACCTTCCTCACTTTCTCCGACTACGAACGCAATGCGCTGCGCATGGCGGCGCTGATGAAGCTGCGCAATATATTCGTGTTTACCCACGATTCGATCGGCCTGGGCGAGGACGGACCCACGCATCAATCGGTCGAGCATGTTTCCAGCATGCGGCTGATGCCCGGCCTGGACGTATGGCGGCCCTGCGACACCGTCGAATCGGCACAGGCCTGGATCGCCGCGGTGGCGCGGCGCGACGGACCCAGCGCGCTGGTGTTCTCGCGCCAGAACCTGCAGTTCCAGCAACGCGACGCGCAGGCGCTCGCGGGCATCGCGCGCGGCGCCTATATCCTCGCCGACTGCGCCGGCGCGCCGCAGGCGCTGATCCTGGCGACCGGTTCGGAAGTGCAGCTCGCCCTGGGCGCGCAGGCCGCGCTCGCCGCGGAAGGCGTGCGCGTGCGCGTGATCTCCCTGCCGTCGACCAGCGTGTTCGACCGGCAGGACGCCGCTTACCGCGCAGCCATCCTGCCGCGCGGCGTGCCGCGCGTCGCGGTCGAGGCGGGGGTGTCCGATTACTGGCGCAAATACGTCGGCCTGGAAGGGGCGGTGATCGGCATCGACCGCTATGGCGAGTCCGCCCCGGGCCCCGAATTGTTCAAGTACTTCGGTTTTACCGTGGACAAGGTCGTGGCCGCGGTGAAAGGCGTGATCTGAACGTCCGGGCGCGCGCGGATTGATCTTTCTCAAACAGGGTCCGCGACTATCCGTGTATACCAGTAGGCATCTCCCGTGAACCTGTAGTTCCCTTTTTCGCTAGGAGCATTCATGACTATCAAGGTCGCAATCAACGGCTATGGCCGCATCGGACGCAACATCGTGCGCGCGTTGTATGAAGGCGGCAAGAAGCACGATATCCAGATCGTTGCCGTCAACGACCTGGGCAACGCCCAGACCAACGCGCACCTGACCCGCTACGACACCACCCACGGCAAATTCCCGGGGACGGTGGCGGTGGAGGGCGATTTCATGATCGTGAACGGGGACAAGATCCGCGTTTGCGCCATCCGCAATCCGGCGGAACTCCCCTGGGCCGAACTGGGCGTGGACGTGGTGATGGAATGCACCGGCCTGTTCACCAGCAAGGAAAAGGCCGGCGCCCACCTCAAGGCCGGCGCGAAGAAAGTGATCATTTCCGCTCCGGGCGGCAAGGACGTCGATGCCACCGTGGTCTACGGCGTGAATCACCATGTGCTGAAGTCCTCGCACACGGTGATTTCAAACGCCTCCTGCACCACCAACTGTCTCGCGCCTATGGTCAAGCCGCTGCACGACAAGATCGGCCTCGTCTGCGGCCTGATGACCACCATCCACGCCTACACCAACGACCAGGTGCTGACCGACGTCTATCATGAAGACCTGCGCCGCGCGCGCTCGGCCACCATGTCCATGATCCCGACCAAGACCGGCGCGGCCGCGGCCGTGGGCCTGGTGCTGCCGGAACTGAACGGCAAGCTCGACGGCTACGCCATGCGCGTGCCCACGATCAACGTTTCCGTGGTCGACCTGTCTTTCGTCGCCGCGCGCGCCACCAGCGCCGAGGAAATCAACAAAATCATGCAGGAAGCGGCCGAGGGCAGCCTGAAAGGCATACTCGCCTACAACAAGGACCCGCTGGTATCGGTGGACTTCAACCACAACCCGCATTCCAGCATTTTCGACTCCACCCTGACCAAGGTGTCGGGCGGCACGCTGGTGAAGGTGTCCTCCTGGTACGACAACGAGTGGGGTTTCAGCAACCGCATGCTGGATACCACGGTTGCGTTCATGAACGCGAAATGACGCGGCAGTGGCCGCTGCCCGCCCGGTCCTGATCGAGCGGCGCGACGGCGTCGCGCTGCTCACCCTCAACCGCGAGGCGGCGCTGAATGCGGTCGACGCCGGACTGCGCGCGGCGCTCACCGACGCGCTGCGCACGCTCGCCGCCGACGCCGGGCTTGTTTCGGCGGTGATCACCGGGGCGGGCGCCCGCGCCTTTTGCGCCGGCCAGGATTTGCACGAGGCGATGGGGCTGGCAACGGGCGAAGTCGAGGGCTGGCTGGAGCGCCAGCACGCCATGTACCAGGCGGTGCGCGATTTCGACAAGCCGCTCGTCGCCGCGCTGAACGGCGTGACCGCCGGCGCCGGCTTCCAGATCGCGCTGTGCTGCGACCTGCGCGTGGGATACCCGGAGCTGCGCGTCGGCCAGCCCGAAATCCGCGCCGGCCTGGCGAGCATCGTCGGCACGTATCTGATGAGCCTGCAGCTGCCGCTGTCGCTCAACCAGCAGCTGTCGCTCTCGGGGGAACTGCTCCCGGGCAGCCGCGCGCACGAACTGGGCCTGATCAATCATCTGGTGCCGCAGGCCGAAGTGCCGGCGCGCGCCATCGCGCTCGCGCGCGAGCTGGCGCAGCTGCCGCCAGCGGCCTACGCCGCCACCAAGGCGCGCCTGCGCCAATTGTCGCAGCCCGGCTTCGACGCGGCGCTCAATGCGGCTATCGTCGCGCAGCAGGCGCTGTACGCGAGCCGCGAGCCGCAGCGGGTGATGCGCGAATTTTTCGACAGCAGGAAATAAGCCGGACGGCGGCGCAATCGACACTGCAAGGAGCATGACATGGCTATCCTGAAAATGACCGACCTCGACCTCGGCGGCAAGCGCGTGCTGATCCGCGTGGATTTCAACGTGCCGGCGAAAGACGGCAAGATCGGCGACGACACGCGCATAC
>JAJZUN010000280.1 GCA_021848555.1 Pseudomonadota bacterium
CAGGCGATCGTGCGCACGCGCGGCAACCGCTACGGGCACATCGTGCTGCGCGGCGGCCAGAGCCCGAACTACGACACCGCTCAGGTTTCGCTGACCGAGCAGGAGCTCGTGCGCGCGGGGCTCCAGCCCAATCTGGTCATCGACTGTGCGCACGCGAATTCGCTGAAAAAGCCGGAACTGCAGCCGCTGGTGTTCCGCGATTGCGTGCACCAGATCATCGAGGGCAACCGCTCCATCGTCGGCCTGATGCTGGAGAGCAACCTCGTCGCGGGCAATCAAGCGATCCCGGAGGACAAGTCGCGGCTGATTTACGGCTGCTCGGTGACCGATCCCTGCATCAGCTGGGACACCACGGCCAAGCTGCTGCGCGAATCGGCCGCCGCTCTGGCGCCGGTGCTGCGCGCGCGCGCAGCCGGCGCGGCGGAGCGCTGATGCCGCGTGCCGCGCCCGGTAATCTGGGCGAACTCGCGGCGCTGATCCGCGCCTTCGCGCGGGAGCGCGACTGGGAGCAGTTCCATACGCCGAAGAACATCGCCATGGGCGTGGCGATCGAGGCGGCCGAACTCATGGAGGAGTTTCATTGGCTCACGCCGGAGGAATCGGCGCGGCTTGCGCCGCAACAGCTCGAAGCGGTGCGCCACGAGATGGCCGACGTGCTGGTCTACCTGGTGCTGCTCGCCGACAAACTCGGCGTCGATCTTTACGCGGCGGCCGCGGAAAAAATCGCGCTCAACGCGAAGAAGTATCCTGCCGACACCGTGCGCGGCAAGGCGACCAAGTACGACAAGTACTGATGTTCGAATCCGGGGATCGCGTCAGCGAAGCTTGAATGCTCAGCTATCGTCACGCTTTTCACGCGGGCAATCACGCCGACGTGCTCAAGCACCTGGTGCTGGTGCAGCTGTTGCGCTATCTGACGCAGAAGGACAAGCCGCTGTGGTTCGTCGATACCCATGCGGGCGCTGCGGCCTACGCGCTGGATGAGGGCTACGCCACCAAAAATGCCGAATACGACAGCGGCATCGCCCGTCTGTGGGACCGCAGCGATCTGCCGCAGCCGCTGGCCGATTATGTCGCCGCGGTGCGCGCGTTCAATGGCAGCGGCGCATTGCGCCGCTATCCGGGTTCGCCGCAGCTGGCGACGCAGCTATTGCGCGCGCAGGACCGGCTGCGCCTGTTCGAGCTGCACAGCACCGAGAGCCGGCTGCTGCAGCAATATTTTCGCGAAGATGCACCGCGCGTGATCGCCCAGGCCGGCGACGGTTTCGCCGGCCTGCAAGCCGTATTGCCGCCGCCCTCGCGCCGCGCGCTGGTGCTGATCGATCCGTCTTACGAGGACAAGGGCGATTACCGCCAGGCCCTGGCGGCCGTGCGCGAGGCGCAGAAGCGCTTCGCCTCCGGGATCTATGCGGTCTGGTATCCGCAGGTGCAGCGGCGCGAATCACGTCTGTTCCCCGAGCAACTCAAACAGTTGCAGCAAAAGGATTGGCTGCATGTCAGCCTGAGCGTAAAGAATCCGGTGGCCAGCGGCTACGGCCTGCACGGCAGCGGCATGTTCATATTGAATCCGCCTTGGCTGCTGCCGCAGGCGCTCGATGCCACGATGCCCTATCTGGCCAAGCTGCTGGCGCAGGATGCGGCCGCGGCATTCAGCCTGGAATACAAGCTGGCATAACGCAGATTTGCTGCTACACGACGTGCTCGGGCGCGAGCGCGCAGGGCCGGGGCCCGTCGCCGGTCTCGACCTGGATCGTGGCGTGGCCGACGCCGTAGCGCTCGCGCAATTCATCCGCGACCTGCGCAATGAAACGGTCGCTGGGGTGGCCCTCAGGCATGACCAGGTGCACCGTGAGCGCGGTCTCGGTCGTGCTCATGCCCCAGATATGCAAGTCGTGGAATTCAGCCACCCCGCCCAAGCCGGAAAAGTAGTTGCGGATCTGGCCGTCATCGATGCGCGGCGGCACGGCATGCAGCGACAGGTTCAGCGAATCGCGCAGCAGGCCCCAGGTGCTGCCGATGATGACCGCGGCGATCACCAGACTCATCATCGGATCGAGCCAGGTCCAACCGCTATAAAGCATCCCCAGGCCGGCGAGCACCACGCCGAGGGAGACGGCCGCATCGGCCGCCATATGCAGGAACGCGCCCTTCACGTTCAGGTCGTGCTCGCGCCCGCGCAGGAACAGCAGCGCGGTGATGGTGTTGACCACGATTCCGCACAGGGCCACCCAGATGACGGTCATCGTCGCGACCGGAACCGGGTTCAGCAGGCGCTGCACCGCTTCGACGGCAATGCCGCCGACCACCAGCATCAGCAGCATCGCGTTGACGAGCGCGGCGAGGATGGAGGAGCTGCCCAGGCCATAGGTGAAGCGGCGGGAAGGCCGGCGCCGGCCGAGCACGCTCGCGCCCCAAGCCAGCGCCAGCGCCAGCACATCGCTCAGGTTATGGCCGGCGTCGGCCAGCAGCGCCATCGAATGCGACAGCACCCCGTACACCGACTCGATCGCAACGAACGCAAGATTCAGCGCGATCCCCAGCGCGAAGGCGCGGTCGTGCCCGGGATGCCCGTGCGCGTGATGATGCTGATGTTCGTGTTTCATTTTCTGCGTTCTGCCGGCTACACGGCAATGTGACATATTTTGCGCTGCTTGTCCGGACCGCGCGCGGCAGCTGCGTTGACCGAAGGTGCCAATCTGATAAGCTTTGCCGCATGAGCGAGCGCAAGCAGATCGGTCTCATCAGCCTGGGCGTCATGGGCCAGCGCATGCTGGCGCGTCTGGCGGAGCATGCACGCGTGCGCGCGCTCGTGGCCTGGGACCCGAATCCGGCAGCGGTGGAGCAGGTGCGGGCGCGCTATCCCGATCTCAGGATCGCGGCGACGGCGGCGGAGGTGATCGCCACGACGGGGCTCGACTGCCTCTACATCGCGTCGCCGCCGGCGAGCCACCTCGCCTACGCCGAGCAGGGTTTCGACGCGGGGCTGGCCGTGTTCAGCGAAAAGCCGCTCACCGTCGATTTCGCCGCGGGCCGCGAGGCGATCGCGCGCATCGAAACCGAGCGCCGCCGTGCCGCAGTCAATTTCTCGCTCGCGTCCTCTCCCGGCCTCGCGGCGATGCAAGCGGCGATCACGGACGCCTCCATCGGCAAACCGCAGCGGGTCGAAATCGAACTCGGCTTCGAGCGTTGGCCGCGCAGCTGGCAGGCGGCGGCCGGTCGCTGGCTGGCCGAACGCGCCGAGGGCGGCTTTGCGCGCGAAGTGCTGTCGCATTTCATCTTCGTGCTGCAGCGCGCGCTGGGGCCGGCGGCGGTGGAGCAGGCGCAGCCCGACTATCCGGCCGACGGGGTGAGTTCCGAGCGCGCGCTGACGGCGCGGCTGCAAGCGGGCGGGCTGCCCGTTGCGATAGAAGCACGGGTCGGCGGCAGCCATCCCGATTTCAACCGCATGACGCTCAGTGGAACGGCGGGCGCGCTCGAGATTCACGACTGGTTCGGCGTGCGCCGGCGCCGCGGCGGCGGCGACTGGACTGCGCTGGGGACCGCGCAGGGCAACCGCCAGATCGGGCAGACGGCACAGCTCGATCAGCTGGCGGCGATGATAGCCGGGGAAGCGCATACGCTGCCCGGCTTCGCCGAGGCCTTGGCGGTTCAGCAAACGATCGAAGCCCTGCTCCAGGGGCGTTAGCCCAGGCCCGCGGTCGGGCACGGCCCACATACACTCTCAACTGCCGGCGCAATGCGGGCCGGCGATTGGTCGGATCCATGGCGATGAGGCTGCTGCGCGAGCTGGAACGCTCGAAGGACCACTACGGCGCCGGCAGCGCCGCAGCGAAACTGGCGCTGCTCGCGCGGCTGGCGCGCGCCGATCTGCGCTCGGCGCGCGCGCTGCGGCGGCTGCACGAGCTGCTGTGCTTCCTGCGCGCCTATCCGGACGACGCGCGCCTGCTGGCGCAGGTGGAGCGCATGCTCGCGCGCTTTGCGCAACGGCCCGATCTGCGGCGCGCGCGCGACGCGCTCGCCGATACGGGGATCGCGGGCACGGCCATCCGCTACCGCTTTTTCTGGTCCACGCTGCGCTGGCTCGCCCGGCGCTGGCCGCAGCGCCTGGTCATCGATCGCAGCGAAACCGAGGTCGAGGACAGGCTCGCGGCGGCGCTGCCGCTGCTGGTGAGCTGGGCCGAGGCCGCGACGCTGAAGCGGCTGGATGCGCCCGCATTCGCGGCGCTCGACCGGCTGCGCGCACGCGGCGAGAGCGCCGCAGCCTTTCTCGTGCGCCGCATCGCGGCCATGCCGGGCGACGGTTTCACGCGCGAAGCCTTTCACGACGCGCTCGATCTGAGTTACGAACTCGAGCCCGGGCCGGACACGCCCGCGCGCACCGGCGCCAGGCACCTTGCGGCGCCGATCGCATTTCAACATGCGCCCTTGCACCGCGCGCGCCCGGATCTGCGTGCGGAACTCGGCCGCCTGTATCGCGGCGTGCGCCGCGCGTCTGCGCACGAGGGCGAGCAATTGATCGAACTTGCGCGCAGCGCGATGGTGACGCGTTCGCGCGATCTGGACGCATTCGCCTACGGCAATGCGCGCGACGTGCGCCTGGTCGACGACGGCGGCGGCTTGGCTTTTGCGCTGATCGGCGTCATCAATGAGCGCCGCGCCCTGATTCCCGCGACCTGCGGCTACCTGATCCTGCACAACGGCGTGCCGATCGGCTACGGCGAGGCATTCGTGATCGGACGCTCGGCCAGCATGACGTTCAATATTTTCGAGAGCTTTCGCGGGGGCGAGGCCGCCCATACCTTTGCCCGCACGCTGGCGACGGTACGGCATGTGTTAGGCGCCGGGTGCTTCAGCCTCGATCCCTACCAGCTCGGCCAGGGCAACGACGAGGCGATCGCTTCGGGCGCGTGGTGGTTCTATTACAAACTCGGATTCCGGCCGCTCGCCGCGAGCGCGCGTCGGCTTTTGCGCGCGGAATTGGC
>JAJZUN010000281.1 GCA_021848555.1 Pseudomonadota bacterium
GATCTAGAGCCTCAGGCTAAGAGGCTAAAGGCTCAAGCGGCCAAAAGCACCAGCAAGGCGCCGCTGCCCCCATCCACCGGGCGCGCCTGGCAGTAGGCCAGCACCGCGTCGCGCTGCGCCAGCCACTGTTTCACCTTTGTCTTCAGCACCGGCTCGCGGTTTTTCGAGCCCAGCCCCTTGCCGTGGATCACGCGCACGCAGCGCACGCCGCGCTTGGCGCAGCTGGCGAGAAACTGGGCCAGCGCCTCGCGCGCCTCATAGCGGTCAAGTCCGTGCAAATCAAGCTGGTCCTGGATCACCCAGGCGCCGCTGCGTAATTTGCGCAGCACCTGGCGCGGAATGCCGGCGTGCACGAAATTCGGTTCGTCGCCTGTGTCCAGCCAATCCTCCGCGCTCCATCCGGCAGCCAGGCTCTCAGCCAGCGCAGCCTGCTCGTCCAGGTGCGACTGCACCGGGTAGGGCGGAGGCGCATCCGGTGCGCGCAGCGCCTTGCCATGGTGCGGCAGCGGGCGGGCATCGGCTACCGCCTGTCGGAACAGATCCCGGTCGGCTGCATCTATCGAGGTCTTGGCGGATTTCTTCATCGCTTGGCCGGTGCGCAATTCGGTTCGCGTCCGCGGATGCCGATGCGCCCGATCTATACCGTCTCCGTCATCGCTCAGCCGAGGTCGTCGAGGTATTTTTCCGCATCCAGCGCAGCCATGCAGCCGGAGCCGGCGCTGGTCACGGCCTGACGATAGACGTGGTCCTGTACGTCGCCGGCGGCGAATACGCCGGGCACGCTGGTCGCGGTGGCATTGCCTTCGTTGCCGCCGCGGGTGACGATGTAGCCGCCCTTCATTTCGAGCTGGCCGTCGAAGATCTTTGTGTTGGGCGAGTGGCCGATGGCGATGAACAGCCCGTGCAGCTTGATCTCCTCGAGCGCGCCGCTCGCGACATTCTTGATGCGTATTCCGGTAACGCCGGTCTTGTCTCCCAGCACTTCGTCGAGCACGCTGGACCACTCGATGCTGACGTTGCCGCCGTTGGCCTTGGCCAGGAGTTTGTCGATCATGATTTTCTCCGCGCGGAATTTGTCGCGGCGGTGAATCACGGTGACATGGCGCGCGATATTGGCCAGATACAGCGCTTCCTCGACCGCGGTGTTGCCGCCGCCGACCACGGCCACGTCCTGGTTCTTGTAGAAGAAGCCGTCGCAGGTGGCGCAGGCCGATACGCCCTTGCCCATGAATTTCGCTTCCGATTCCATGCCCAGGTAGCGCGCCGAGGCGCCGGTGGCGATGATCAGCGCGTCGCAGGTGTAGGTCGCGTTGTCGCCGGTGAGTGTGATCGGTTTCTTGCGCAGTTCGACGGTATGAATCTGGTCGAACACGATTTCGGTGTCGAAGCGCTCGGCATGCTTCTGGAAACGCTCCATCAGCTCCGGGCCCTGCACCCCGGCGAAATCGGCGGGCCAATTGTCGACCTCGGTGGTGGTCATGAGTTGGCCGCCCGGGGCGAGGCCGGTGAGCAGCACCGGCTTGAGATTGGCGCGTGCGGCATACACGGCCGCGGTATAGCCGGCTGGACCGGAGCCGAGAATAAGGAGTCGCGAG
Source organism: Pseudomonadota bacterium (assembly GCA_021848555.1). The sequence goes on from JAJZUN010000281.1 coordinate 1,596, forward strand.
TGCTTGTTCATGTTGATCTTGTTGAAGTTGGATATAATAAAATTCGGGGCCGGTGAACCGGCAATCTGGAAACCAAACCAAATTATTATACCGTTCCGGGCTGGTTGTACTTGGGACTGGATTTGCGGCCTGATTGGAGCCCGCTCCGGGGCGATAGGTTCCCGCGGATTGCGGAACGCGGCGAATGCGGCAGGCCCGGGCCCGTGGCATGCGAACGGACAACAACAAAGGCGCCGGCAGTTTGATGAAACGTCTAGCAACTGCGTCAGCAATCGCGCCGCTCCTTTTCTTGTGCGCGCAACTCGCCCAGGCGCAGCCAGCGGCAGCGCCTGCAGCCGCTGCGCCAACGGCTAGCGACGGATCCGGGGTCCCCGCTTCCGATTTGCACCTGGCCGACGGTTTGCAGCTCATCCTCGCGCAGGCGCAGACGGCGCCGGCACCTGCGCCCGCACCGCCCGCGGATCCGCGCTTCGAGATCAAGAAATTTACCGTTAAGGGCGCCACGCTGATCAATGCGGAGGGGCTGCAACTGATCCTGGCGCCGTTCATCGGCAAGAGCAAGGATTTCGGCGACGTGCAAAAAGCGCTGGAATCACTGGAGAAGACCTACACCAGCAAAGGCTACAGCGCGGTGCAGGTCATATTGCCCGAGCAGCAAATCGAAAACGGCGATATCCAATTCAACGTCGTCGAGGCCAAAATCGGCAAGGTCGTCGTCGAAGGCAACAAGTATTTCGACGCGGCCGATATTCGCGCCAGCGTGCCCAAGGTGCGGGAAGGGCAGGCGCCCAATATTTTCGATATCTCCGACAACCTGCGCGTGGCCAATGAAAACCCGGCCAAGCAGACGACGGTGCTGTTGCGCAGCGGCGCGGAAGAAGGGCAGGTCGATGCGGTAGTGCGCGTCGCCGACGAGCGCCCCAACAGGCTCAGCCTCACCCTGGACAATACGGGCACGCAGCAGACGGGGATCTTTCGCCTGGGATTCGGTTACCAGAACGCCAATATGTTCGACCGCGACCATGTGCTGAACGCGCAGTACGTGACCGCACCCAACGATGACGGGCGGACCAACCGGCTGGGCCTGTATCCGAGCAAACACGTGTTGATCGTCGGCGCGCAGTACCGGATACCGCTGTACCAGAAGGGCGATACGCTGGAATTTTCGGCCGGCTACTCCAACGTCAACTCCGGCGTGGTGGCGAACTTGTTCAACATCAGCGGCAGCGGCAGCATTTTCGGCGTGCGCTACAACCAGAACCTGAAAAAGATCGGGGACCTGGAGCACAAGCTGAGCTACAGCCTGGACTGGCGCGGTTATCGCAGCCAGGTGACCCAGATCGGCGTGGCCGGCTTCGGCTTGGTGCCGGACGTGACCGTGCATCCGATCAGCCTGACCTACTCCGGCGCCTATCGCCAGAGCGAAAGCGACAGCAATTTCTACGTCTCGGTGAGCCAGAACCTGCCGGGGGGCAATGACGCCGGTACCGGGGCATTCGAGGGCGATGTCGCGACCGTGCCGGTGCGACCGCCGGCGCGCGCGGGCGCGAATCCGCGCTACTTTGTGACCCGCTGGGGCTTCAACCACAACCGCGCGCTGCCGCGCGATTGGCAGTTCCGCTGGGGCATGAGCGGACAACTGACGCGCGACATGCTGATTTCGGGCGAGCAGTTCGGCATCGGCGGCGCCGACTCCGTGCGCGGATTCCTGGAGCGCGAAATCATCAACGACAACGGCTATCGCGGCACGCTGGAGCTGTACGGTCCCGACTTCGGCAATATCGTCCCCGTTGCCGGCGCCAGGCTGCGCGCGCTGGCGTTCTACGATTGGGGCGGGGTGAAGCGCATACGTCCGGCTGTGCTCGAAGAGCATGGCGAGCATGTCAGCAGCGTTGGCCTGGGACTGCGCTTCTCGCGCGGCACCAACCTCAGCCTGAGGCTGGACGTCGCGACCGTGACCGACAGCGGCGGTTTGCAGAAAATCGGCGACGTGCGCGTGCATGCGAGCATGGCCTACATTTTCTAGGAGCGCCCGCGGCCGTCAGGCCCAGAGCGTTGGCCCACAACTTCATGGACTTAGCCTTTGTTTCAGGGCTAGAGGCGGATACGAAAATCTTGGTGTGAGCTTTTTTCGCCGGAATCGCCAAATAGTGTGAAATAGTTCCTGTCTTAACGCGCCTGGAAACCCTAGTCTTGAACAGAAAAAATCAGGGACCGGCCGGGTTCGATCGGGCCTGCGGGCTGCAGCGAAATTCCATAATCCCGCCAAGCACATAGGTTGGATTGTGCTAACATGAATAACGTGGTGAAAGGCGGTTCTGTTCACCGTGTTGATGTGGCTTACATCTGCTGCCGATCCGGCACGGAAAATAACGAATAGCCGGGCGGGCAGGTAGAAGGATATTGGGTGAACGCTAAACGCGCGGTGACCTCCTTACTCCGGCGCAAGGCACTGGTTGTCGCAGTGGCCTCGTGTTTTGCCGGCTATGCGCAGGCCAATCCGACCAATCCCGCCGTGATCAGCGGCGCCGCGACCTTTGCTGCCAGCGGCAAGAACCTCAGCATCACCAATACGCCCGGCGCGATCATCAACTGGCAGGGCTTCTCGGTCAAAGCCGACGAGCTCACGCGCTTCATCCAGCAAAACGCGCAAAGCGCGGTGCTCAATCGCGTCACCGGCCAGGAACAGTCGTCGATCCTGGGGCAACTGCAGTCGAACGGCCGCGTCTACCTGATCAATCCCAACGGCATTACGGTCGGCGCCAGCGCGCGCATCGACACAGCCGGCTTCGTCGCCTCCAGCCTCAACCTCAGCGACAGCGATGCGCTCGCCGGAAAATTCAAACTGCAGGACAGCGGCAGCTCGGGCAAGGTCATCAACAACGGCACCATCACCACCGCGAGCGGCGGATTCGTCTACCTCGTCGCGCCCAACGTCGAGAACAACGGCGTCATCACCAGCCCGAAAGGCGAGATCATCCTCGCCGCGGGCAAGACGGTGGAACTGGTCGATTCGCAAAAACCCGAACTGCGCGTGCAACTGACCGCGCCGGAGAACACGGCGATCAATGTCGGCAAGATGATCGCCGAGGCGGGCAGCATCGGCATTTTCGCGGGAGCGATCAAGCAGGAGGGGGTGATCTCCGCGAACAGCGCGGTGGTGGGCGCGAATGGGAAGATCTATCTCAAGGCCGCCAAAGACGTGAGCCTCGCCGCGGGCAGCAGCACGACGGCAAACGGACCGAGCGGCGGCTCGATCACCATTCAATCCGAAAGCGGAACCGCAATCATCGCGGGCACGGTAGAGGCGAACGGCACGCAGGGCAAAGGCGGCAGCATCAGCGTCAGTGCGCCCGTTGCCGTCACGGTCGCATCGACCG
>JAJZUN010000282.1 GCA_021848555.1 Pseudomonadota bacterium
CGCAACTTGGCATCACAGTGGTTCGTAATCCTAGAAATTCAGAGCTTCCTTAAAAAGGCGGCACGTCATGTGCCAATGCGCCACGAGGATATTAAGGTGCGACTGTATCGAACGTGGCAACACGCAGATATGTATCATCTACACAGTACTGCGTTTCTTCGAAAGACGCTAGAGGGAGTCTTATGAAACACACTTCACGCCCACAATCCATAGCATGGTTTCAGGATCACTATAAGAATGTCCGCTTGGAATTGCGGCCGCCATTTCAGCGCAAACCCGTATGGTCAGACAAACAACGTTGTGCGCTTATCGAGTCACTCTTGATGGATGTGCCGATTCCGGAAATTTACGTACAAGTGACTGTGAGCAATGATGGGACTGAAGAGTTTGGTGTCGTAGATGGGCAACAACGCTTACGGACAATATTGCAGTTTGTAGGTCTTGAGCGTCAAGACGACCAACACGACGATGACAACAACAACTTCTCACTGGATGCGTTACCGGCTACGTCACCCCACAAAGACAAGACTTTTGCAGACGTTACGGGCGAATTCAGAAAGCGGTTCTTTCAATACGAGGTATGCGTTCGATTTCTCTATACCGAGGACATTCGAGAGGTTGAAGATGTATTTAAGCGTCTGAACAAGTTTGGGATGCCGTTAAAAGCGCAAGAGTTGCGGAACGCCACCTATCACGGCCCATTCGCAAAACTGTCTGAGCAGCTTGCCGACGATGAATATTGGGCCGTCAATAGGATAGTGACCCCAGCCGCCATCCGGAGAATGGCCGACATAGAAATGATGAGTGACATTTTGATTGGGCTGCTTCACGGCCCGCAAGGCGGCTCCGCAAAGATCATCGATGCATACTACGAGCAATATGAGCAATACGAGGATGAGTTCCCTGAGCAATCTCGCGTAAAGCGAGTGTTTGCAAAATCAAAAAACACGATAGAGCGGCTGTTTCCGAATATTTCGGATACCCGCTGGGGCAATCGCGCTGATTTCTACAGCCTCTTTGTCGTATTGGGTAACCTGTTGGAGAGACGTGACTTAGCAAAGACTAAGGAGAAAGAACTTCGCGATCGCCTTTTAAAGTTTGCCGACGATGTAACCAAACGCCTAGAGAATCCCGCACAGCACACAAGCGCACAAGCACGAGACTACGCTAGAGCAATTGAGAAAGGATCCAACGACAAAGCTCGACGCGCTGATCGGCATGAAGCATTGGTCGGTATTATTGGCCCCTTCCTTATGGAGAAGCGATGAGGAAGCGGTATCGCAATTCCGCTTATACGCTCCACAATGGTGATTCTCTGTAGTTGCTGGATTTCAGTGGCAATTTTGAAAGCTTCGGTATCGCCTTGGTCGCAAGGTCACAATACTTGCGGTCTCGCTCCACACCCACGCTTTCGTAGCCGACAGCCTCGCAAGCGGCAAGGGTCGATCCGGAGCCGGCGAAAGGGTCCAGCACGACGCCCTTGCCGAGCGGCAAAACCCCCCGAACCAATTGCCGCAGAAATGCCTGCGGCTTGAGGCTCGGGTGCTGTGCCAAAGCCCGCTCGGTGGCGCGGGTGGGCGCGGAGACGATTACATCACCGAACGGGCGCTCTGAAGAAATCCGCCTGAAACCGCCGGTGCCCCATTTGCGCAGGTTATCCTGTACGCGACCGTCGATAGGCTTGCGAAATACCAGCCAGGGCTCCCACATGGACCTGGGCATGACGCTCACATCCGAGAACTCGACATGCGCAGCCTTTGGACGATCGCCGCCGCGCATGGTCATCACCAGCCTGACGATTTCGCCGCGCCGCTCCAAGCCTGCCCGGGAAAGAGCGCTTGAAACGACGTAGGACAGCAGCGGATTGCTGGCAACCACGACGTTGGCGCCGGGCACAAGAACCGGCAGCAGCCGCGTTGCCCAGGCCGTAAAGAACTGTTCGAGTGCGTCCAGGTCGGTCGGCTTCAGAACGGTGAACCTCGGCAACGGCGCCCGCTTCGCGCCGTCGAATGACGGAGGAATTCTCCAGACGCCGCCGCGTCCGGATCGGAGTTTCTCCTGCTCCAGGTCCGAATACTCGATCAAACCATATGGCGGATCGGTCACGACTCCATGCAGCGAGTTCGCAGGCTGGCGCTCGAACCAGGAGAGACAATCGTCCCTGACCAAGGTCGCTTTCCCAAATTGGAAGGTTCGCGGGGCAGCCTTTGAGGCGCTGGGCGCAGGTTCGTATGAGAACCCTTTGAGAACGTATTGGGCTCGATCCATCCGGGAGAACAACGCGGGTGTATTAAGTTGCAGATACGACCTCACCGATGACGCGGGAACGGCACCGATCATGGAGGTGACTTGCTGGGTAATCTCGGACACCGACGCACCACGCGGGCGCGCTTCGAGCACCCTCACAATGGCGTCGCGTACTTCTCCGGGGCGTTTTCTTGTCATGACAGGCTGCGTAGGGGAATGACGCATGCTAGTCGATTGACGTCTGGACGTCAATAGCGCCTGACATGCCGCGCGTGGGATAGGCGGACAGTCTCAGTCCGCAATGCCCCACCGCCGCTCTACATCTGCCGGAACAGCTCCGCGTACACGCGGCTGACGGCCAGGGTTTCCTGGCGCTGTTTTTCAGCCGCAGCGAGAGTCGCCCCGCATCGTCGCGCACCGCGGCGGCGACCTGCGCCAGATTGACGACAGTACTACGATGAATTTGCCGGAAACTGTCCTGCGGCAGTTGCGCCAGCAGTTCTTTCAGCGGCGTGCGTATCAGCACTTCGGCGTCGCGGGTGAATACGCTGGTGTATTTGTCGCCGGACTGGAAGTAGCACACCTCTTCCACCGGGATCATGCGCACCGTGTTGCCCACGGCGGCGCGGATGATTTTCAGCGTCCCGTCGCCGGATGCCGAGCCCGCATGCGCAGGCCCGGCGCCTATGACTTTCTGCAATTTGGCAACCAGCTGCGCCAGGTCTTCCTGCGGCGCCGCGAGCTGCGCTTTCAGGCGCTCGACCGCTATTGCCAGGCGCTCGGCGCTCACCGGTTTCAGCAGGTAATCGACGGCCGCGAGGTCGAAGGCTTTCAGCGCGTACTCGTCATAGGCGGTGACGAACACGATGCGCGGCACCGGTTCGCCTTGGTTCAGCCGGTCGGCCAATTCCGCCGCGACCTCCAGCCCGGTGAGCCCCGGCATGCGGATGTCGAGGAAAACCACCTCCGGACGCCCGGCTTCGATCAGCCGCAGCGCTTCGATGCCGTTCCCCGCAAGCGCGATCACCTGCAGCGCCGGCCAGGCGGTCGCGAGCGCGTCCTTCAGCCCCTGCGCGAGCAGCGGCTCGTCTTCGGCGATGAGCGCGCGCGGATTCATGCCTGCAAGGGCAGGCGCAGCACGATGCGCACGCCGCCGCCTTTGGCCACACCTATCTCCGCCGCGGCCGCCTCGCCGTAGACCGCGGCGAGGCGCTCCTTTACCTGGAGCAGGCCGACGCCGGTGCCGGCGGTCGCTGCGGCGCCAAAGCCCAGGCCGCTGTCCTCCACCGTCAGCATCAGCTGCCCGCCGTCCGCGCTCGCCGCCACGCGCAGTTGGCCGCCGTCCATCTTGGGTTCCAGTCCATGCTTGATCGCGTTCTCCACCAGCGGCTGCAGCAGCATCGGCGGCAGCCTGGCCTTGGCCAGCGCATCGGGCAGATCCAGGGAGTAGGCCAGGCGCGAGCCCATGCGAATGGCGAGGACTTCAAGGTAGCCGCGCAACAGCGCGAACTCCTCGGCGAGAGTGCATTGGTCGCTGCGCGTCGAGGCCAGCGTGGCGCGCAGGTAGCCGTCCAGGCTGGCCAGCATCGCCTGCGCCCGCGCCGGGTCGGAGCCGATCAAAGCCTGCAGGTTGGCCAGGGTATTGAACAGAAAATGCGGTTCGATCTGCGCCTGCAGCAGTTTCAGCCGCGCTTCGGCCGCGACGCGTTCGCTGTGCGCGAGGCGTTCGCGGGTCCAGAAGAAGAACGTGCCGCCCAGGCCCGCTCCGGCGGTGAGCGCGAGAAAACCGAGCATCGCGTTCGGGCCCATGTCGGCCGGCTTCCAGGGCACGCCGAGCAGCGCACTGGCGGCCAGACTGCCGCCGAACCAGCCGACGGGCGCGGCCAGCAGCGCGAGCCCTATCACCGGCAACAGCGCCGGTGCGCCCTGCGGCCACAGCCGCCGCCGCGGCAAATCGATCGCGGCATAGGTGAGCAGTCCGATGCACAGGCTATAGACCAGATTGGTGACTAAGCCACTCCTGCCGAACGCCGTGAGCGCCGCCGCGATCAGCATGCACAGCACGATGGTGCCGACCACGCTGCGCGGCACGTCGAAACGGGAGTAGATCGGCATCGATATCCAGTCGTCTTAACCGCGGCGCGATTCCAGCTTGCGCAATTCGTCTTCCACCAGGCGCTCGCGCAAACCGGAGCCGGACAAGTATACCGCAAGGCCGTGGATGGAGAGACCGATGGCCCAGCCGCCCAGCGGAAACGCGAACCAGGAAAGACCGGGCGTGGTCCGCTGGTTGACGACGAACAGCAAGGCGTTCACCGCGATGAACACCATGAGGTGCACCAGAAAGCCGAATTTCATGCCGGCGCGGCGGCGGGCGATGCGGACGAGTTCATCGTGTTCCATGATGGTTCCTTTTCAATGTGATACGTGATCGAATACGGCAGGTAGCGGCGGCAGTTTCTGCTGCACCCGCGCACCGGGCCACCGAATTGCGACGAAACGCCGGATTCGGGGGACGAAGCGCCGCGGGCGCGCGCTGGACGGCGCACGAGCGTTGCGCGCTGACGCCTCGTTTCACCGCCGCGTATCCACTAGAATGACCACATTTGCGCTGCCGCCACTTCGCGACTGACAGCTAGCCCATGAGCACCGACCTCGCCCTCGCCCGCCTGCTGCAGCTCGCCAGCCCCGCGCTGCC
>JAJZUN010000283.1 GCA_021848555.1 Pseudomonadota bacterium
CCCATCAGCACGAACAGCGGGATCGACAGCAGCGTCTCGTTGGTCATCGCGCCGTAGGTGCGCTCCACCATCAGGTCGAAGACCCGGTTGTCGTTCCACGCGTGCGTGGGGTCGTAGAACGCAATGTAACCGAAGAACATCCCGAGGCCCATCAGCGTAAACGCCGTGGGGAAGCCCATCATGATCACGACCACGATGAGCGCGAGCATGGTCAGTCCGAGTGCGGGATCGCTCATTTCTGCTCCCCTGTCGGATGCCGCCCCAAATCCTCGGCCGCGCGGTCGCCAAGGCCGCGCTGGCGCGCGGCGTCGTCGATGGCCTGCACGTTGTCGATCGCGAGTTTGCGCGATTCTTCGTCCACGTGCGTGCTGCCCGCGAGCTGCTGCTCGACTACGTCGATTTCCTCGACGTCCTTCAGCCGATCCGGCCAGCTCCCGGTTTTCAGGCACACGATGCAGCGGGCGATTTCCGCCAGCCCCTGGATCATCACCAGCGTGCCGGCGATCGGGATGACGGTTTTGAAGTGATAAACCGGAGGGCCGTTCGCGGTGACGTTCGAATGCTCGCCGATGCGCCAGGAATCGCCGGCGTAATCCCAGCCTGCATAGATCAGGGCGCCGATGCCGGGAAGGAAGAACAGGATGTACAACGCCAGATCGAGTGTGGCTTGCGTGCGCGGACGCATCGAGCCGTAGAGGAAATCGCCCCTGACGTGCGCATCCTGCGACAGGGTGTACGCGCCGCACATCATGAACAGCGTGCCGTACATCATGTTGTTGATGTCATAGATCCACGCGTCCGGGGCATTCAGGATGTAGCGTTTGAAAACTTCGATGCAGACCACCGACATCAGCAGGATGATGAGCCAGGCGGCTGCCTTGCCGGCCCAAGTGCTGATACGGTCCGCGAGGTGCAACAAGTTTAGTGTATTCATGAATGGGAACTGCTCCGGGCCAACGGCCCCTTGAAAAAACGAAGCACCACCCGGGCCCCCCGGCCCGAATGGTGCCCTCGACTAGGTACCAGCCTCAACCTTTCTTCGCGGCTGCCTTTTTCGCCCCGAAGTAATGATTGAAGGCCATGCGCCGGTTGACGTTGTTGTCCATGTCCCACTTCACCGCGCGCTCGGCGTATTTCTTCTGCGAGTCGACGATCTCCTTGAACAGGGGATTTTCCGCCGACTTCTTCGCCACCACCTGGTCGTAGACTTCGAGCTGCTTCTGCAGGATCGAATCCGGGGTCTTGTAGAAGCGGACTTTGTCCTTGGTCTGCATTTCGATGTAGTCCTGCGAATAGCGGTCTATCGCCTTCCAGGTCAGGTCCTGCGATGCTGCGTCGACGCCATGGGCGATGATAGCCTTGAGCTTCGCCGGCAGCGCGTCGTATTTGGTCTTGTTGAACATGATTTCGAACTGCTCGGCGTTCTGGTGGAAGCTTTGCAGCATGCATACCTTGGATACGTCGGGAAAGCCGAGGATGCGATCCGAAGTCATGTTGTTGAACTCGGCGGCGTCGAGCAGGCCGCGGTCCATCGCCGGGACGATCTCGCCGCCGGGCAGCGCATTGACTGCCAGCCCCATGCCTGTGAACACGTCGATCGAAATGCCCACGGTGCGATACTTCAGGCCCTTCATGTCCGCTTCTTTCGTGATCGGCTTCTTGAACCAGCCCAGCGGTTGCGTGTACATCGGGCCATAGGGGAAGGAAACAACGTTGGCGCCAATCGATTTGTAGATCTTCTCCAGCAGTTCCTTGCCGCCGCCGTATTTGTGCCAGGAGAGCAGCATGTTGGCGTCCATGCCGAAGCCCGGTCCGGAACCCCACAGTGCGAGCGCCGTGCTCTTGCCGTAGTGGTACACCAGCACGCCGTGCCCGCCGTCGAGCGTGCCCTTCGAGACCGCCTCGAGCAAACCGAAAGCCGGCACCACCGCACCCGCCGGCAGCACCTCGATCTTGAGGTCGCCGCCAGTCATGTCGTTCACCGTCTTCGCGTAATCGAGCGCGTATTCGTGGAAAATGTCCTTCGACGGCCAGGTGCTTTGCCAGCGCATGGTGATCGGGCCGGCCTGCCCCTTTGCGATCATCGGAAAACCTAAGGTGGCGGTACCCGCCGCGGCTGCGCCCGCGCCGGTGAGGAACTTGCGGCGCGACAGCGGTTTGGTCTGCTCTTTGCTCATTGTCTGCTCCTTGGATTTGGTTGTCTTATCGTAGGTCTGTGAATCCTGGTACGGGTCGGCCATAAACATCGGCTGACCGATGCAACATTCCACAATCCGGAATAGTCCCCGGGTACGCCATGAGACCGCCAAATCCTATACCCCTGACCACCCAAAATCAATTGTTCGACCAGAACTCTTGACTTTGGTCAATCGGGGAAACTACTTAGCGTTTCAGAAATGCCGCATTAGCTCCTGTAACAGGGGCAGAGGGGATGCGCCCTGAAAGTCCTGATCCCGCTTCCTCGGTCCCGCTTGACGGGAGACGGGAAAGTCCCCGAAGGGGATATCCCCTCATTTGGGATTAGGCTCTTAGGCTTGGGCAGAAGCCGGCTAGTGCTGCGGCGCCACCGCCGCGGCGGCGGGCGGGTTCGCCGCAGGCAGATCGCCGCGCTCCGGCGTCGGCTGCCAGCCCAGCGTCAGCATCAGCACGGCGAAGCCGACGATGTACGCGACCGTCACATGCCAGCCGCCCTTCACCCAGTTGGCGACCGATTTCGCCTCGGGATACATGTTGGACAAGGCCACACCGGCACTGGAGCCGAACCAGATCATCGAGCCGCCGAAACCGACGGTATAGGCGAGCATGCCCCAGTCGAAGCCGCCCTGCTTCAGCGCGAGCGCGGTGAGCGGGATGTTGTCGAACACGGCGGAAATGAAACCCAGGCCGAACGCCGAGTGCCAGGACGCGGGCGGCAATGCTTCGACCGGCATCATCGAAGCGCAAGTCACCAACGAAAGCAGGAAGATCGAGCCCTTCAACGCCTCCGGCAGCAGTTCCCAGTCGGGCCTTCTGAGCGGCACGCTCGCGAGGATCGCGACCCACACCGCCGCACCGATGAATGGAAAGCGGTCAGAGATTTCGCTGTACTCGACGTTGACGATCACGTTGGCGACGATGGCGCAGATGAGGATCAGCGCGACGATGCCGGCGCGCGGCCAGTCGACGCGGATATGGCTGTGCTCGTGGCGGATGATCGGCGAATGTTTGTGCTGCTGCAGCGCCGCCGGGATGCCGCAGACCACCAGTGCCACCGCCGCCGCGGCGTAAGCGTGGAATACCGCTGCCGGGCTCACGCCGTTGATCCACATCATGGTGGTGGTGGTATCGCCGACCACGCTGCCCGAGCCGCCCGCGTTCGAAGCGGCGACGATCGCGGCGAGATAACCCACATGCACCTTGGCGCGGAACAGCGTATGCGCCATCGCACCGCCGATCAGCGCCGCGGCGATGTTGTCGAGGAAGGACGACAGCACGAACACCATCACCAGCAGGATGAAACCGCCTTTCCAGTCGTGCGGCAGGAAGCGCGGCAGCACCGCCGGAATGTGCGTCTTCTCGAAATGCCGCGACAACAGCGAAAAGCCGAGCAGCAGGCACAGCAGATTGGTGAGGATCACCCACTCGTGGCCGAAATGGGAGATCAAGCCCTGCAATCCAGGGCCCGTCTTGAATCCAGCGAACAGGACCTTGTACGCGCTGATGACCGCAAGTCCGGTCAATCCGACGCGCAGGGTATGGTTGTGAAACAGCGCGACCCCGAGCAAGGTCAGCGCAAACAGGATGAAATCGAGCGGAATGCCGAACACGGCCGGGCCGGTCGCGCCATCGCCCGCCATCGCCGAACCGCACGCGGCCAAAAAAATCGCGGCAATGGATACCAGGCGCAGCAGGTTCGCCGCAGCACGTGCATGACTCATTTTTCTCCCCCTTGTTGGAGCGGCGCGATCGGCTTCCATCTTTGCAGAGATTATCGCATGCTCAGGGCCGTTGGCGCCGGGCGAGGAGATGCGGGTATGTAGCCTTGTGTTTTAGACGTCATCCATCCAATTTACAAGGATACTGCCAGTATGCGCCGCTGCGGTCACGCATCCCTAGACTATGCAAAGTCCAATACGGCGAGCCGGTCAGGCCTTCAGCGCGGCCAGCACCTCGTCCAGCATCTTCTTCGCATCGCCGAACAGCATGCGATTGTTGTCTTTGTAGAACAGCGGATTGTCGACGCCCGCATAGCCGGTGGCCATGCTGCGCTTCATCACGATCGAGGTCTTGGCTTTCCACACTTCGAGCACCGGCATGCCGGCGATCGGGCTCGACGGGTCGTCCTGCGCCGCCGGGTTCACGATGTCGTTGGCGCCGATGATCATGGCGACATCGGTGTCGGGGAAGTCCTCGTTCAACTCGTCCATTTCCAGGACGATGTCGTAAGGCACCTTGGCCTCGGCCAGCAGCACGTTCATGTGGCCGGGCATGCGCCCCGCCACCGGGTGGATGCCGAAGCGCACGTTGACGCCCTTCTCGCGCAGGACTTTGGTGATCTCATACACGGTGTGCTGCGCCTGCGCCACCGCCATGCCGTAGCCCGGCACGATGATGACGTTCTTCGCTTCGCGCAGCAGCTCCGCCGTCTCCGCGGCAAGAATCGGATTGACCTCGCCGGCCGGCTGCGCGCCGCCCGCGGGCGCAGGCGCACCGCCCTCGGAGCCGAATCCGCCCGCGATCACGCTGATGAAGTTGCGGTTCATCGCGCGGCACATGATGTAGGACAGAATCGCGCCGCTCGATCCTACGAGTGCGCCGACGACGATCAGGAGGTCGTTCGAGAGCATGAAGCCCGTGGCCGCCGCCGCCCAGCCGGAGTAGCTGTTGAGCATCGAAATCACCACCGGCATGTCGGCGCCGCCGATCGCCATCACCATGTGGATGCCGAACAAGAGCGATATGAC
>JAJZUN010000284.1 GCA_021848555.1 Pseudomonadota bacterium
GCCCATCCGAACTGGGTCATGGGGCGCAAGATTTCGGTCGATTCGGCGACCATGATGAACAAGGCGCTGGAAGTCATCGAGGCGCACTGGCTGTTCGGCGCGGCGCCGGAACAGATCGAGGTCGTGGTGCATCCGCAGAGCGTGGTGCATTCCATGGTCGAGTATGCCGACGGCTCGGTTATCGCGCAGCTGGGCAATCCAGACATGCGCACGCCGATTGCGCATGCCCTTGCTTACCCCGAGAGGATAGAAGCGGGCGTGGGCGCGCTCGATCTGTTTCGCATCGGACGGCTCAGCTTTGTCGCGCCGGATTTCGAACGCTTTCCGGCGCTGCGGCTGGGATATCGTGCGCTGCGCGAAGGCGGCACCAGTCCGGCGACGCTCAACGCGGCGAACGAGGTCGCAGTGAGCGCCTTTCTCGACGGACGCCTGCCGTTCCTCGCCATCACTGCGGTGATCGAGGCGGTGATGGACGAACTCGGCCCGCGCCCGCTGGCGCGCCTGGACGATGTACTCGGCGCCGACGCCGCTGCGCGCCGCCAGGCCGGGATGCAGGTCGGCGCGATGACGGTCTAGCCATGGCTCTGCTGCACACGATCGTTGCATTCGTGCTCGCCCTGGGGGCGCTGGTGATCGTGCACGAATTCGGCCATTACCTCGTTGCGCGCCTCTGCGGCGTCAAGGTGCTGCGCTTCTCCATCGGCTTCGGCTTCCCGCTGTGGCGCAGGCAATTGGGACGCGACCGGACAGAATGGGTGGTGGCGGCGGTACCGCTGGGCGGTTACGTCAAGATGCTGGACGAGCGCGAAGGCGAGGTGCCGCCGCAGGAACTCGGCCGCGCGTTCAACCGGCAGAGCGTGTGGCGGCGCTATGCGGTCGTGATCGCCGGGCCGCTGGCCAACTTCATCTTCGCGATCCTGCTGTACTGGCTGCTGTTCATGCACGGGGTGCAGGAAGCCCGGCCGATCGTCGCTGCGCCGCCGCCGCACACGCCGGCAGCGAGCGCCGGGTTCGAGGCGGGCGAGACCATACGCGCAATCAACGGCGAACCGGTTGCATCCTGGCAGGACGTGCGCTGGCGCATGCTGCAGCTTGCGCTGGAGCGCCGGCCGGTGAAGGTGGAGGTGCTCAACCGCAGCAATCAGCTCAATTGGCGCACGCTCGATATGTCGCCCTTCGATGCCGAGCAGCTCGAAGGCGATACCCTGGCGCTGATCGGGCTCAAGTTATACCGGCCCGAAATCAAGCCGGTGATCGGCCAGATTGTGGCCGGCAGCGTGGCCGAGCAGGCCGGGCTGCAAGCCGGAGATCAGATCCTTGCTGCCGACGGCAAGCCCATCGCTTCGTGGAATGAACTGGTGCAAGCAGTGCGCAGCCATGCGGGACGCGAGCTGCGCCTGAGCTACCGTCGCGGCGACGAACGACGCGAGTTGGCGCTGGTCCCCGAAACGGTGCATCAGGACGGTTCTACAGTCGGACGCATAGGCGCGGCGGCGCGACTCGACCCGCGCGCGCTGGAGGAACTCGTTACCGTGGTACGCTACGGCGCTGCCAGTGCTCTGGTGAAGGCTGCGCAAAAAACCTGGGACACGTCCGTGTTCAGCCTGGAAATGCTGGGACGGATGCTGATCGGGCAGGTGTCGTGGAAAAATCTCAGCGGTCCGGTGACCATTGCCGATTACGCCGGACAATCTGCGCAGCTCGGGCTGACTTCGTACCTGAGTTTTCTCGCGCTGATCAGCATCAGTCTCGGCGTACTCAATCTGCTGCCGATTCCCTTATTGGATGGGGGGCATTTGATGTATTATACGGTCGAAATTTTCAAGGGCAGCCCGGTATCGGATCGGACGATGGAAATCGGCCAGAAACTCGGCCTGACACTGTTGCTGGTTCTGATGGCTTTTGCCTTCTATAACGATATTAACCGCTTGATCTCCGGCTGAACGTGAACATGACCAGATACCTCGTCGCGGCATTCATCTGCCTGTGGGCCGGCGTCGCGCACGCATTCGATCCGTTCGTGGTGCGCGATATACACATCGAAGGCATACAGCGCATCGAAGCCGGCACGGTGTTCAGTTATCTCCCGGTCAAGGTCGGCGAAACCATGACCGAGGAAAAGGCGGCGGCGGCGATCAAAGCCCTGTTCGCGACCGGCTTCTTCAAGGACGTGCGCCTGGAAGTGCAGCGCGACGTGCTGATCGTGATGGTCGAGGAGCGCCCGGCCGTATCGCAGATCGATTTCATCGGCAACAAGGAATTCGACAAGGACGCATTGCGCAAGGGACTGCGTGAAATCGGACTGGCGGAAGGGCGCTCGTTCGACAAGGCGCTGCTCGACCAGGCCGAGCAGGAGATCAAACGCCAGTACCTCGCGCGCGGGCATTACGGCGCCAGCGTGGTTACCACGGTGACCCCGCTCGAGCGCAACCGCGTCGGCGTCAGCTTCTCGATCAACGAAGGCGATATCACCAAGATCCGCGAGATCAACATCATCGGCAACAAGGCATTCAAGGAAAAGGACCTGCTGCAGCTGTTCGTGCTGCAACCGCCGGGATGGCTCACCTGGTACACCAAGAATGACCAGTATTCCAAGCAGAAGCTGTCGGGGGATCTGGAGACGCTGCGTTCGCATTACCTGAATAACGGCTATCTCGAATTCAGCATCGACTCGACGCAGGTCTCGATCACGCCCGACAAGAAAGACATCTACATCACGATCAATATCACCGAGGGCGAAAAATATACGGTGTCGGAGGTAAAGCTCGGCGGCGAAATGCTGCTGCCGGAAGCAGAACTGCGCGGGCTGATCCAATTGAAGCCGGGCGAGACCTTCTCGCGCGAAAAGCTGACCGAGAGCACCAAGAAGATCACCGACCGCCTCGGCAACGAGGGCTATGCCTTTGCCAACGCCAATGCGGTGCCGGAACTGGACAAGGCGGCAAAACGTGTGGCCTTGACCATCATGATCGATCCGGGGCGGCGGGTTTACGTGCGCCGGGTCAATATTTCCGGCAACAACCGCAGCCGTGACGAGGTGATCCGACGTGAGATGCGGCAGCTCGAAGGTGCCTACTACGACGCCGACAAGATCCAGAAATCCAAGCTGCGCCTGGATCGCCTCGGGTATTTTACCGAAGTCGATGTCGATACCCCGGCCGTACCCGGCACTTCAGACCAGGTGGACGTGGATTTCAAAGTCAAGGAAAAGCCGACCGGCGCCGTCACCATCGGTGCGGGATTTTCGTCCACCGAGAAACTGATCCTGAGCGGCTCGATCACGCAGCAGAACATTTTCGGCAGCGGCAAACACATCACCGCGAGCCTCAGCACCAGCAGAATCAACCGCAATATCAGCCTGAGCTATACCGACCCCTACTACACGATAGACGGCGTCAGCCGCGGCTTCGACATCTATGATCGCCGCACCGACGCGTCTTTGCTCGGCCTGGGCTTCTACACCACGAGCACCCTAGGCGGCGGCGTGCGTTACGGCATTCCGCTGACCGAGATCGACAGCCTCGGCCTGGGCCTGGGCGCAGAGAACACCCATCTCGGCGTCGATTCGACCAGCCCGATCCAGTACCAGAATTTCGTCAATGTGTTCGGCAGCAACAACACGGCGATTCCGGGGAACATCGGCTGGATCCGCGATCAACGCGATAGCGCACTGGTGCCGACCAAGGGTACGATGATTCGCGCCAACCTCGAGGCCGGACTCCCCGGCGGGACGCTGAAATACTACAAGTTGACCGAGCAGGTGCAGTGGTATCACCCGCTGTCGCGCACCTATACGCTGCTGCTCAACGGCGAAATCGGGGCGGGCGACGGTGTCGGAGGGAAGCCGCTGCCGTTTTACAAAAGTTTTTACGCGGGCGGCGTGAGTTCGGTGCGCGGTTACGATTCATACTCGCTTGGCCCGCGCGACGCCTACGGCAATATTCTCGGCGGCAACAAGCGGCTGGTCGGCAATGCCGAATTGCTGTTCCCGATGCCGGGAACCGGCGTCGACCGCTCGATGCGCCTGAGCGTGTTTTTAGACGGCGGCCAGGTGTACGGCGCGAACGAGAAGATTCGCTTGTCCGAGTTGCGTTACTCGGCCGGCCTGGCGTTCAACTGGAATTCGCCGTTGGGGCCGCTGCGCTTGAGCTACGGCAAACCGCTCAATGCCAAGGCCGGCGATAAAATGCAGCACCTGCAGTTCCAGTTCGGGCAGGTCTTTTAAGGATCAAGGAGATCGGGTTGAAAAAACTAGCACTCGCCCTATTGGGCCTATTGATCGGCAGCAGCGCTGCCGCCGCCGACTTTAAGATCGGGTTCGTCAATACCGAAAGGGTGTTCCGCGACGCCGCGCCCGCGGTGCGCGCGCAGAAGAAGATCGAACAGGAATTTGCCAAGCGCGACCAGGACATGCAGAAAATGGCGGAGCAGATCCGCAAGCTGCAGGAAAGCCTGGAGAAGAATTCGGTCACCATGACGGAAACCGAGCGCCGCAACAAGGAGCGCGAATTCGGCGAATTGAACAAGGATTTTCAGCGCAAGCAGCGCGAGTTCCGCGAGGACCTCAACCAGCGGCGCAACGAGGAACTCGCCGCGGTGCTGGAGCGCGCCAACCGCACCATCAAGGCCATCGCCGAGTCGGAAAAATACGACATCATCTTCCAGGAAGCGGTCTATGCCAGTCCGCGCATCGACATCACTGACAAAGTGATCAAGGCACTGGAAGACAAGCCGGCCGGGAAATAGCCAGCGCCGATGGCTAAGGCCAAGAAATACCGCCTGGCCCAGATCGTCGAACGCTTTGGTGGGGAGATCATCGGCGACCCGCAGACGCCGATCAGCCAGGTCGCGACGCTGCAAAGCGCGGGTGCGCAGGACATCAGTTTTCTCAGCCACGGCAAATACCGCGCGCAGCTGGCGGA
Source organism: Pseudomonadota bacterium (assembly GCA_021848555.1). The sequence continues at coordinate 4,923 of JAJZUN010000284.1, forward strand.
CACGGGC
>JAJZUN010000285.1 GCA_021848555.1 Pseudomonadota bacterium
CCCATTCGCTGAAGGAAGTGCCGCTCGACGTGCCCGAGCAGGTGTGCATCAGCCGCGACAACACCCAGCTTTCCGTGGACGGCGTCATTTACTTCCAGGTGACCGATCCGCGCCTCGCCTCCTACGGCTCGTCCAATTACATCGCCGCCATCACCCAGCTCGCGCAGACCGCGCTGCGCAGCGAAATCGGCAAGATGGAGCTGGACAAGACGTTCGAGAGCCGCGACGAGATGAACCGCCAGGTGGTGTCGGTGCTGGACGAAGCCGGCCGCTCCTGGGGGGTGAAGGTGCTGCGCTACGAGATCAAGAACATCACGCCGCCGGAGACCATCCTGCGCGCGATGCAGGCGCAGATCACGGCCGAGCGCGAGAAGCGCGCTCTGATCGCGAAGTCCGAAGGCCAGAAGCAGCAGGAGATCAACATTGCCGAGGGCGAGAAGCAGGCCGCGATCCTGAAATCCGAAGGCGCGAAGGCGGCGGTAATCAACAAGGCGCAGGGCGACGCAACCTCGATCCGGCTGATCGCCGAGGCGACTGCCGCCGCGGTGACTGCGGTGGCAGAGTCGCTGGCGAAGGAAGGCGGGCAGCAGGCGGCCAATCTGAAAGTCGCCGAGCAGTACGTCAACGCTTTCGCTTATTTGGCCAAGACCAACAACACCCTCATCGTTCCCGCCAATATGGGCGACATGGCTACCTTGATTACTTCGGCCATGACCATGCTCAACCGCACCCAGGCCGACCAGGCCAAGCCGGCCTGAGGCGGCAGCTCAGTTCTTTTCCAGACGACTGGCGACCGCCGGGCGCGCGAGCGCATGCTCGGCGCGCGCGGCGAGACGGCCGAACAGCGAACCCAGTGCGGCCGCGGCCAGCAGCACCCACAGCGCCGCCTCCCAGTTGCCCTGGGCAGAAACCACGGCCGCGACGAGCGGCGGACCGAAGAACGGGCCGAGCTGCGCCAGTTGCACGATCAGGCCCTGGACGCTGCTGATCTGGCTCGCATCGCGCGCGTGCAGGTGCGATCCGGAGAGCACCGCTGCCGGGATGGTGCCGCCGGAGAACATGTAGACCACGCATAAAAGCGCGCGCAAGGCATCGGGCAGCCCGGAAGAGAAGATGCCGCAAGCGCAGGCCGCCATGAGCACGAATGCAAAGACCATCACCTGGCCGCGCGGCGCGGCGCGATGCATGAACCAACTGCCGAGGACATTGCCGCAGGCGTTTACGGCGACGACCAGAGCGGTCAGGAGCGCAGCGGCGGTGACCGAGGCGCCGCGCTCCTGCACCAGGAACGTGGGCAGCCAGACCATGAGCGCGTAAAACATCAGCGAATAGCAGCTGAAGCCGAGCCCGAGCCACCACGGTCCGGGCTGGCGCAGCGTCTGCGCCGTGGCTGCGAGCGTGCGCGTGGCGCTTTTTTGCATCGGGCCATAGGCACCGCGCACGCGCCACAGCGTCGCCAGGCAGGCGCCGGTCAGCAGCACGATCGCCAGCCAAAAGCCGCGCCAGCCGAGCGCGCCGAGCAGCAGCGGGCTCGCGAGCATGGCCAGGCTCGCGCCGAAAGGCAGGTAGGTGCTCCACAGCCCCAGCGTCAGGTTGCGCTGGCGCGGTGCGGTGGCGACGGTGATCAGCGCCGGGGCCGATACCGCGATCGCAATGAGCCCGGCGCCTTCGACGATGCGCGAGGCAAACAGCATGGGCGCGCCGGTCGCGGCGGCGCCGAGCAGCCCGCCCAGCATCAGGGCGAACAGTCCGGCGGCGCAGCAGCGCAGCGCGCCGATGCGGCTGGCGAGTGCGCCGAAGAACACGGCGGTGGTGACGGCCAGCGTATTGAAGGTCGAATTGACCCAGCCGGCCGCGATCAGCGACAGGCCGAACTCCGCGCGCAGCAAGGGAATCGCCGGCGGCAGCTTGCCGACGTAGGCGGCGGCGACGATGCCGGCCGCGATCGCGGCCAATACCGCGGGCCAGTTGGTTGTGGCAGATGTGGTCGGCAAAAGTTTTCCTGTCGCGGCTTCGTCCTGGGCTGAGGTGCTATTTCAGCCAAACCGGAGTATGCGATGTCAGCTGCGAAAAGTCATGGCCGGCGCTGCCTGACCCGAGCGCAGGCAGCGCGCTGAGTGCACGCGCGGAGCGACGTCGCGAAAGCCTATAATTGGCGCAATCCCGGCTTTCATGCATACCCATCGCTAATTCTGGAGAGCTAATCATGGCCATGATGAACGCGCAGCAATACCGCGACAGCCTCGCAAGGCGCAAACCGCTGAAGGTCTACCTGGACGGCAAGCTGCTCGCTGATCCGCAGGCGCAGCGCGTGCTCATCGGCCGACTGGCCAAGGTCGAGGAGAAGAAGGTGTACGCGAAAAGCCTTGCGCTCAACAACAGCGTCGAGACGGTGGAAGGCGCCATCCGCAGCGGACTGGGCAAACTGCGCGCGCCGAAAAGCGCGGCTGCCGCCGCGCCGGTGACGGCCTGAGTCGTGTTGAACTAAAAAACAGGAAAGGGACCATGTCCGATTTGAACGATCCGCGGGTGTTTTTTGCGGCCGAGCGCACGCTGCTCGCCTGGAACCGCACCTGCCTTACGCTGATGGCTTTCGGCTTCGCGGTGGAGCGCTTCGGCCTGTTTCTGCATATGATCGCGCCGGGTGGCATCACGCCCGGCGGCAGGCCGATCCCGGAAACGGGAATGTCGTTCTGGATCGGTCTGATATTCATCATGCTCGGGGCAGCGCTCTCGGTGCTGGCCGCGCTGCAGTTCCGGGCCGTCCTGAAGACCCTGAAGCCGATCGAAATCCCCGCGGGCTACTGGGTGAACATGTCCGTGATCATGAACCTCGCGGTGGCGGGCTTCGGCCTCGCGCTGATAACGTACTTGTTTCGGCAGGGGTATTGACCGCCGCAGTGCGCAGGGGCAGCTAGCGCTGCTGTTTCAGATAGGCGAGCAATTCGGAAAGTTTGCGTCCGGCTTCGGCCTTGACCCGCTCGGGATCCTTGCCGCTCCAGTCGTAGAAGCCCTTGCCGGTCTTGATGCCGAGGTGCCCGGCCTCATACAGATCCTGCAGCGCGCGCCGCGGCTGGTCGCCGTGGTGCAGCACCGGCACCAGCGCGCGCTGCGCCAGCGCATGGGTGTCGAGGCCGCTGATGTCTTTTTGCTCGATCAGCCCGGTGATGCACATGCGCGGCGCGAGCATTTCGCGCGCGCAGCGGTCGATTTCCTCCGCCGTCGCCACGCCTTCGTCGATCAGGTAATAGGCTTCGTGCAAAATGGCGTGCTGCAGCCGGTTGATCAACAGGCCGGGCAGCGCGCGCTTCAAGCGCACCAGGCTTCTGCCGGCGGCCTCGAGCAGGCGCACCGCCGTATCCACTGCCGCCGGATCGGTCGCCCGCACCGGTGCGACCTCGACCATGGTGTTCACGTCGGCCGGCATGAAGTAATGCATGCCGATAAAACGCTCTGGGTATTTGAGCGGCTGCGCCAGCGCCTCCAGGTCGATGCCCGACGTATTGGAGGCGAGCACCGGCGCCCCGGCGTAGGTGGATTCGATCGCGGCATAGCAGGCGAACTTCAGCGCCTTTTCCTCCGGCACCGATTCGATCACGAGCGTCGGCGCCGCGCGCGGCAGTTGGTCGAGCACGGCGACGCGCGCATCGACGCCGCGCACGTTCGCCGCATTGCGCGAGTAGATCGCGCTGGGAATGCCGGCGGCGGCAAAGCTCTTGGCGATGCCGCGGCCCATCACGCCGGAGCCGATTACGAGAACTTGCGGTGAGCCCATGCGGATCGTTCCAAATCGAAGTAGTGGGGGCGGTCAGGCTTTGCGTCGGAGCATCGCGCGACCGCGGGCGCGAAATATCATGCCACTGGGGTCAGCACCGGCTTGCCGGCGAAATGCGCGCGCAGGTTGTCCACGGTGAGATCGCCCATCGCCTTGCGCGTCTCGTGCGTCGCGCTGCCCACGTGCGGCTGCAGCACCACCTGGTCCAGCGCGAACAGCGCCTCCGGCACACGCGGTTCGTTCTCGAACACATCCAGGCCGGCAGCGCCGAGCGTGCCGTCGGTAAGTGCCTTCACCAGAGCCTGCTCGTCCACCACCGAACCGCGCGCGACGTTGATCAGCGTGCCCTCGGGTCCGAGGGCTTTGAGCACGTCGGCATTGACCATGCGGTAGGTCGCAGGCCCTCCCGGGCAAATCACCATGAGCACATCGCAGTCGCGCGCCATGTCCACGAGCTTGGGATAGTACTTGTGGGCAACATCGGCCTGCGGCTTGCGTCCGTGATAGACGATGTGCATACCGAAGGCTTCGGCGCGCTTGGCGATGGCTTTGCCTATCCTGCCGTAGCCGAGGATGCCCATGGTCTTGCCGCCGATTTTTTGCGCCAGCGGCAGCGCGCCCTTGAGCCAGCTGCCGGCGCGCACGAAGCGGTCGCCCGCGCTGATGCGCCGCAGCGTCGCGAGCGTCAGGCCCATGGCGAGGTCGGCGACGCACTCGTTCAGCACGTCCGGCGTATTGGTCACGATCAGACCGCGCTGCTTGGCTGCATCGAGATCGACCGAATCGACCCCGACACCGAAATGGGAGATCATCTCGGCCTTGGGCAGCGCGTCCATCAGTCCTGCGTCAGCTCCGTGGCTGCCGCTGGTCTGGATCGCGCGCACGCGGGGTGCGACCTGGGCCAGGAACGCAGCGCGATCCTTGGCCTGCCACAGCTTGTGCACGGTGAAGTCGCGTTCCATCGCCTCATAGGAGGGCGCGTAAAACGGCCCGACCGACAGGATTTCGATGTCTTTCATGCTTTGAACTTGGCGCAGAGTTTTTCGGATTCGCGCGCGAGCAGGCCCACGTCGGCGCCGACCGCAACGAACAGGCAGCCGATGTCGAGATAGTGCCGCGCTTCGGCTTCCACAGCGGTGAGTATGCCGGCGGCC
>JAJZUN010000286.1 GCA_021848555.1 Pseudomonadota bacterium
ACGACTTTATGGAAGTAATCTGGTGCGCCAATATCTGTCGGCTTCAATCAGTCTGCTCCTTCCGGGCGCCTGCCGAGCCGGTCGGAATTGAAACGGCTTGGGGGCGCATAAGAGGCGGTGATTCTACTCTGGGCGAAGCGGGGTGAAAAGCACCTTTTTAATCCACCAAAAGCCGCATGGGTATAGGTCCAGAAAACGCGCCCGGCGGAGCTTAGGACTTTCCGCCCGGCGGCCGGCGCAGCAGCCGCTGCAACGCCGCCAGCGGCCGCGCATTGAGCACATCGGCTTTTTCCAGCCAGCCGCGCCGCGCCTGCCCGATGCCATAGCGCAAATGCTCGAAGTCGAGTTCGCTGTGCGCATCGGAGCTGATGCAGACCAGCACGCCTTCGTCCTTGGCCATTCTGCAATGGGTATCGAGCAGGTCGAGGCGCTCCGGATGGGCGTTCAGCTCGAGGAAGCGCCCGCACGCGCGGGCCTTGCGGATGATGCGCAGCATGTCGACGTCGTAGGGTTCGCGCCGCTCGATCAAGCGCCCGGTCGGATGCGCCAGGATGTGCAAATGCGGATGATCGAACGCTTTCAGGATGCGTTCGGTCTGGCGCTCGCGCGAAAGTTGAAAGTCGCTGTGCACGGCGCCCACCACCACGTCCAGGCGCGCCAGCACCGAATCGGGCAGGTCGAGCGTGCCGTCGGCGAGGATATCCACCTCTATGCCTTTGAGTACCCTGATCCCGGCGAGCTCGGCGTTGAGCCGGTCGATTTCGTCTATCTGGCGTGCGAGCGCTTGCGGGTCCAGCCCGTGCGCGAGCCGCAGCCGGCGCGAATGCTCGGTGACCGCGAGATAGGACAGGCCGCGCGCGGCGGCAGCCTGCGCCATTTCCCTGATGCCGGCATGCCCGTCGCTTGCGCGGGTATGCACGTGCAAATCCCCGCACAGATCGCCCAACTCCACCAGCCGCGGCAGTGTGCCTGCACGCGCGGCCTCGATTTCGCCCTGGTCCTCGCGCAATTCGGGCGGAATATAAGGCAACCCGACCGCGGCGTAGACCGATTCCTCGGTGTCCCCGGCGACGCGCGCGGTGCCGCGGTACACGCCGTATTCATTGATCTTCAGCCCGCGCGCCTGACCCAGCCGGCGCACGGCGATATTGTGGGCTTTCGAGCCGGTGAAATAATGCAGCGCCGCGCCGTAACACGCCTCGGCCACGACGCGCAGGTCCACCTGTATGCCCGCGCGCAACACCACGCTCGCGCGCGTGTCGCCGCGCGACAAGACCTGCCTGACTTCGGGGTAGGCGGTGAAACGCTGCATCACTTGGTCCGCGGCGGCGGCGGTGATCAGTATGTCGAGATCGCCCACGGTTTCGCGCATACGGCGGAAGCTGCCCGCGAGCTCGACCCGCCCGACGCCCGGAATCCGGCGCAGATAGTCTGCATAGGCCGCGGCGTATTGCGCGGCGACGGCGAGCTTCATGCGCCCCGGACGCTTCAGATGCGCCTCGACACCCTGCAGGATTTTGAGCTCCGACTTCTCGCCGAAGCCGGCAAGCGCGCGCAGCCGGCCGTCGCGCGCCGCGCGGTAGAGCTGCTCCGGCGTCTGCACGTCGAGTTCCCGGTACAGGCGCTGCACCCGCTTCGGCCCCAGACCGGGAATATGCAGCAGATCGGCGATGCCCGCGGGCAGTTCGCGCCTGAGCTTTTCCAGCAGCGCGCAAGTCCCGCTCGCGGCGACCTCGCGGATCTTGGCGCCGAGGTCCGCGCCGATGCCGGGAAGCTTGGGCAGTTCGCCGCCGCCGGCCAAGCGCGTGGCGAGGTCGAGCTGCAGGCCTTCGACGATGCGCGCCGCGTTGCGGTAGGCGCGGACGCGAAACGGATTGGCCTGCCCGATCTCGAGCAGGTCCGCGATTTCGCCGAACACCCGCGCGATGTCGGCGTTGTGTACGGCGGGACCTTGCATGCTGGCCTCAATGCGAACGCCCGGACAGGCGCTTCACATCTCCATGTCCGCGGCCGGCGCAGCGGCGGCTGCGGCCTCCTCGCGCAGTTCGGCCACCATGCAGTCGGTGGTCAGGATGAGCCCGGCAATGGAAGCGGCGTTTTGCAGCGCCGAACGCGTCACCTTGCATGGATCGAGCACGCCCATCGCGACCATGCCGCCGAACACGCCGGTCGCGGCGTTGTAACCGAAGTCGCCCGACCCCTCCAGCACCCGGTTGAGCACGACCGAGGGCTCCTCGCCGGCATTGGCGACGATCTGCCGCAGCGGTTCTTCCAGCGCGCGCAATACGATCCTGATCCCGGCGTCCTGGTCCACATTGCCGCCGGCAAGCGTGCTTAGCGCCTGGCGCGCGCGCAGCAGCGCGACGCCGCCGCCCGGGAGCACGCCTTCTTCGACCGCCGCGCGGGTCGCATGCAGCGCGTCTTCGACGCGCGACTTGCGCTCCTTCATTTCCGTTTCGGTCGCGGCACCGACTTTGACCAGCGCGACTCCGCCCGCGAGCTTGGCCGCGCGCTCCTGCAGCTTGTCGCGGTCGTAGTCGCTCTTCGCGTCCTTGATCTCGCGCCGGATCGCGGCAATGCGCGCCTCGATCGCGCCGGGCTCGCCCATGCCGCCGATGAGCGTAGTGCTGTCCTTGTCCACCTCGATGCGCCGCGCGCGGCCCAGATGCTCGAGTCCCGCATGCTCGAGCGTGAGCCCGAGTTCCTCCGCCACCACCTGCGCGCCGGTGAGCGCCGCAATGTCCTCGAGCATCGCCTTGCGCCGGTCGCCGAAGCCGGGCGCCTTGACCGCACAGGCCTTGAGCACGCCGCGCAGGCTGTTGACCACCAGCATCGCCAGCGACTCGCCCTCCACGTCCTCGGCGACCAACAGCAGCGGCTTCGCCGCCTGCGCGATCTTCTCCAGCAGCGGCAGCAGCTCGCGGATCGCGGAGACCTTCTTGTCGCACAGCAGCACAAAGGCGTCCTCGAGCACGCAGCGCTGCTTGTCGGCGACGTTGATGAAGTAAGGCGAGAGGAAACCGCGGTCGAACTGCATGCCCTCGACCAGCTCCAATTCGCTCGCGAGGCCGCGCCCGTCCTCGACCGTGATCACGCCATCCCTGCCCACTTTCTCCATCGCCTCGGCGATGATGTCGCCGATGCTGCTGTCGGAATTCGCGGAAATGGTTGCCACCTGCGTGATCTCCTTGCGCCCGCTGCAGGGCTGGGCCAGGCGTTTCAGTTCCGCCACCACCGCTGCGCTCGCCTGGTCGATGCCGCGCTTCAAGTCCATGGGGTTCATGCCGGCGGCCACGTATTTCATGCCTTCGAGCGCGATCGCCTGCGCCAGCACCATGGCGGTGGTGGTGCCGTCGCCCGCCACCTCCGAAGTCTTCGCGGCGACCTCGCGCACCATTTGCGCGCCCATGTTCTCGAACCGGTCCTTGAGCTCGATCTCCTTGGCCACGATGACGCCCGAGTTGATGATGGTGGGTGCACCGAATGCGCGCTCCAGCACCACGGTGCGCGCCTTGGGACCGAGCGTGACTTTTACCGCGTTGGCGAGCACCGCCACGCCGCGCATGATCCTCGCGTGTGCGTCATCGTGAAAAATCACTTGTTTGGCGGTCATGTGCATGACTCCTTGGAATCCGGCATCGGCTTCGCGGCTAGCTGCGTGAACCGGGTGTACCGTGGCCATGGCGGCCATGTTCGGGACTGCGCCGGCAAAGGCGGTCCTCCAGCTGCAGCCGTGCCGCCGTAAACGCGTCGCGCAGCGCCATGTAGACGTCTTCGCCGTGCTCGCGGTTGACCACCACCTCGGTCCCCGGCAGCGTGATGATCAGCCGCACCGCGAACCTTGCAGCTTGCTCCTGCTCCCGCTCCAGCGCCTCGACCACCACCTGGCTGCTGCGAATCCCGGCGTAAGCCTGGTCCAGCTTGCGCGCCGCGCTATCGATGTAGCGTTGGAGCGCGTCGGATGCGGGAATGCCGCGCAACGCGATCTCTACGGGATTGTGCCTAGCCCCGGCCATGGCAGCGCGCAATGGCTCAGTTGTAGTCGTCGAAGTACCGGGGCCGACTCCTGCCGCCCTCATCCTCCACGATGCGCTGGCAATCGATCTCGTCGTCGCGCTCGTCGGGGACCTGCGCCGTCTGCTCCCAGGCAGCCGGGGCGGTCGCAGCTCTGCGTCCCCGCCTGGCCGGTGCTTTGGGCGCGTGCTTGCGCGCCGCGCTCCGGACTTTTCCCGACTTCGATGTGGCGCCCATCGCTTGCTCCTGCTGGGGATTGAAAATCATCCTAACGGCAATCGCCGCGACGCTGTTGATATTGGTCAAAAAGCACGTTGCTTCGTGCAAGCGCACTGCTCTTTGCGCACGGCAGGAGACCGAAGCATATTTGATCTGCGTCACACCGTGGCGGCCCGATTTGCGTTCTCCTGATCACTGCGTCATGCGCGGACAAATGGCTGCCCGCGCCAAATCGGGGAAATTCTGTCGATGATCAGAAACAAAGCGCTGCGTCGCAGCCTTGGCGCGCTGCTGGTGTTGCTTGGTGCCCTGCTGGTCTGGCTGCCTTACGATCTGGCGAGCGGCGTCGTGCTGGTGCTTGCCGGCGCCGCGCTGGAACTGGTCGGCATGGCGCTGGAGAAAAACGACAAGAAGCCGTAGGCGATGCAGCAAGGGCGGGCGCGGCAACCGGCGCTCTTGCGCCGCGACTAATGCCGCCGCTGCGCTTCGCGCCGCTGCTCGAGCCGTATTGCCTGTGCCAGCGCAGACAGCTCCTCTGCCAGGACCGGAATCAGGTCGTCCATGGCCACGATACCCAGCAGATTCTCGTTTGCGTCCACCACCACCAGGCGGCGCACGCCGCCGCTGCGCATGCGCGCGATGATCTCGAACAGTCCTGCCGTCTCCTTGAGTG
>JAJZUN010000287.1 GCA_021848555.1 Pseudomonadota bacterium
ACGCGCAGGAATGGGCCGCTCGGGCAGTCGGCGAGCGTGAAGTGGAGCGATACGTCGGACAGATGTCCGCCGGCGCGAGCTGGGGATCGAACCAGCAAGCCAGCCGGTCCAGCAGTTGGCAGCGTGCCGAAGAACGCCTACTGCTGCCCGACGAGTTCGGCCAAGTTGTCCAGCCCAGCGCGGCAGGAGTATCGGGCGTCCTGCTGATGAGCGGCGATGCGCATCTGCTTACCTGGCCCCATCTGGACCCGAAGCCGAAGCGGTCAGCGTTCGAGCCCGCCGCATGGACGCTGCCGGGCTGGCAGCGCGCGCACCGTGCCGGCGGCACACCGAAAAATCCAGACGCTGGCGCGGATGGGAGTCCCGGAATTAAGCCGGCGCCGGCGCGGCCCAAGCCCAGCGGCCCGGCTACAGGCAGACAGGCGACACCGACCCCGACCGAGTCGACAGTAATCGCGCCGCCGGCGCCAGCCCAGCAGCCAGACCAAGATCCCGGGCCGTCGGCACAGGTAGACGCCGCCGATTTGGCCGCCGAGCACATTGAGTCGGGCGCGCTCGACCAGGTGGCGCCGGGCTTGGGCACCGCCATCGAGGTGGCCAACGAAATATCCGACGCGCTGGCGCCCGACCCCGCAACCCCGACCGCCGCGCCTGCGGCCGGCTTGCCGGCCCGCCGCAAGTGGCGCCGCCGGGCCGGCACCGAACAAGATCGGGAGCCAGACTGATGCTCAGCTTCAAAAAACTCTCTGGCAAGACTGCCGCCGACGCAGGCCGGATCTGCGACTACCCGCGCGAGGACCGTGACAGGGAAAATGCAGCTGCGATTGAGGATTACCGCTCGGCCGGCGGCGCGCCATCGCAATGGATGGGCAGCGGCGCCGCAGCGCTGGGGTTGGCTGGATCTGTCGAGCGCGAGGCAGCGCTCAACCTTATGCTGGGCCGCCATCCTGAGACCGGTCGCGACCTCGTGAAAGGGGCGGGGGAGAAGCGGCGGTATGGAACGGACTTCACGTTCGGTGCGCCAAAGTCGGTCAGCGTTGTTCAAGCATTGGCAAGCGCGGACCTGGCAGTACAGATCGACGCGCTGCATACCGAGTCGATCCGGGCAGCGACCGAATATATCGAACAGGAATATTCGCTAGCGCGGCGCGGAAAAGGCGGTCTGGAGCGCGAGCAGGCAGGGCTGGTGGTGGCGGTGTACCGGCACGGGGCGGCGCGCGGGGTACAGGAGGATGGCAAATCAATCATCGACATGCACTTGCATAGCCACGCCGTCGTCATGAATGTCGGCCAGCGTATCGACGGCAGCTGGGGTGCCATAGAGTTTGGCGATTTGTACCAGGACAAGCTGTTACTGGGCGCGGCCTACCGTGCCCACCTGGCTGCAGGGCTGGCCCAACTGGGATTCCAGATCGAGGCGGACGAGGCTGACTCTTTCCGCATCGTCGGATTCTCAAAAGAACTCGAAAAAGAGTTCTCGCACCGTCGCGGCGAGATCGAGGCAGAACTTGAACGGCTGGGGATGAGCGGCGGCAAGGCGGCCGAAGTCGCTGCGCTTAACACCCGGTCGGCGAAGGAGCTGACGACAACGACTGACGAGTTGGAAGCCGACTGGCAGGCGCGCGCGGCACGCCACGGGCTGACCACCGAAGGCATCGAGGACTTTCGGACCCAGCAGCCGTCGGCCGAACCTCGGCTAGAAGATGTTCTGACGCAACTCACAGAGCACGAATCGACATTCGACGACGCGGATCTACGCCGCGTTTGTCTCGTGGCCGCCGGGCAGTCCGGCCGGGGCATCGCCGACGCGATCGACCTGGAGGGCCGGTTGAAAGGCCAGGGCCAACTTATAAGGCTAGTGGCGCCAGACGGCCGCCGGCGCTACACAACCCGGGAAATGCTGGACATCGAAAAAGGCATGGCCGAGACGGCCAAGCGCCTGGCCGACAGCCCCGCCCACGGCATAAATGCCGGGGCTGTGGACGCCGCGATCGAACAATTCGCCCTCGATCGCGGGTTCCACCTCAGCGTGGAGCAGGAGGCAGGCGTGCGTCATATCACTGGCCAAGGGGCGCTGACCGAGATTCAGGGCGACGCGGGCGCGGGCAAAACGACCATGCTGCTAGCCGCCAGATCCGCTTGGGTGCGCCAGGGTTATACGGTCCGCGGGGCGGCGGTGGCCGGCAAGGCCGCCCGCAAGTTGCAAAACGACAGCGGCATACCGAGCGGCACGCTAGCCGGCTTGCTGGCTCGACTTGAGCCGTCGCCGGTTACAACAGGCAAGCCACCCCGGGAGGCGCTGACAGAGAAAGATATTGTGGTCATTGACGAGGCGGGCATGGTCGGCAGCCGGCAAATGGCCCGCTTGCTCGCGCACGTAGAAAAAGCCGGTGCGAAGTTGGTTCTGATTGGCGATACCAAGCAAATTCAGTCGGTCGATGCAGGCGGCGCCTTCCGCGCATTGCAGCGCGTCACCCAGGCTGGCAGCCTCACCGAGAATCGCCGCCAAAAGACCCAGGAGATGCGGGATGTGGTTGCGCATGCCCGGGACGGGCGGGCGGGTGCCGCCCTCAAGATCTTGGCCGACCACGGCATGGTTTCGGTCCAGCCAGACCGAGCTTCGAGCATTCACGAGACCATCCGCCGCTGGGAGTCGCGCGGAGGCGATCTCAGGCCCAATGACGTACTGATGCTCGCCAACACGCGGGCCAGCGTTGCTCTCATGAATTTGGCTGCTCTACAAAACCTGCGGGCGAAAAAATTTCTTGGTCCTTCCGTCCGCGTGGAGGTGCGCGATCGTGATGGAAAGGACAAAGGCGAGCGGGAATTTCACGAGCAGGCGAGGGTGATTTTCAAGAAAGGCGACAGGCAGCTTGGGGTACAGAACGGCGACCTCGGGACCGTGCTGCAGGTCGGGCGCGGCGACCAGGGCGCCGAGATCACCATTAAAACCGACCAAGGGGAAATCGTCACGATATGTCCAGAGGCAGCGGATGGTTACGCCGCGCTGGAGCACGGGTACGCCGTCACAGTGCATGCCGCGCAGGGCAGCGACGCGAACCATGTCGTTGCCCTGCCGGACGGGAGTATGGCGAGCAGGGAAATGACCTACGTCACCTTGTCTCGCATGCGCCAGAGCACCGACCTGGTGTTCGCCGCGCCGGACCTCGATGAAGACGAGCAACTGCTCGAACCCACGGCGCGGATGGTCGATTTCGCTCAAGCCATCGCCGAGCGCGAACAAATCGACCTCGACGACGGCGTGCTGCAGTCGTTTGCCGCCTGCCGCGAATTCTTGAACGACCACGCCTACCACATGGAAGACCGGCAGACCGACGAGTTGCCGGGCGATCTGCAACGCATCAAAGACCTCGCCGAGGCCATGAGCGTGAGCAAGCAGAAGGACACCACGCTCGACTACACCCTCACCGACACCCACGAACAGGAGTTCTCAAATGACAGACCAAATTACCAGCGAATCGACAGTAGCAGCGCCGGCGTCCAACACCAACAAAGAGCCGCCGCTGTATATCAGTCCGACCCTGAGCATGCTCAATTCCAAGAGTCGCCCCGACCCCTCGCCCGCCTGCGAAACCTGTCCGGCATCGATTTGGTTCACAACCAAATCGACCGTGCAGTGCTTCTGCACAAGGATGCACTCAATCGTCTGGACGAAAAGCCATCCCCCGATCCTGAAGTGCGACGGCCGGGAGCTGGCGCTGATCGCGATCGCGAAGACGAACGGCTACTAAAAGAACTGGAACCCGGCCCCTTGGCCGAGGTCGCTGACAAAATCAGCGAGGCGCAGCCTGGCGCCGACCTGCAGGCGGAGGCCGGCTTACAGCAGCCGGTCGTGGAACACGAACTTGAATAGGAGCCACATGATGACCATTTCATCCATCAATGAGAATCTCACGGTGCACGAGGCATACGAACATCACAATCTGGCCAGCTACGGTCATGAGACGGAGCCTGACGACGATCAAGTCCGCGTCGAAAAGCGCATGGAGTTGGTGGCGCTCTCGGAAAAGCGAGGGCGGGAGCGCGACCCAATTTCACCAGAGATGCAGCAAGTGATTGACCGGCTGCCGCCGCTGACAGACAAGGAACTAGGGGTTGATTTCCTGTTAGGTGATACAAGCGAGCCCCCGAGCATACGCAGCCAAATTCTGTCGAACCTCACGGCCCACGAGCGTGGCATTTTTCGCGTGGCCGAACTGGAACGCGAGCAAAATTTCGATTCAGAAGATCCGCCGCGCGGCGCAGAAAAATACCTGGCCCTTGTTGACCTGGCTGCCGGGCGCGCTGCGGCGCGCGGAATTGATTCCAGTTCCTTCCGGTTTTATGCCACGCGTGAGCCCGAACATCAGTCGGTGCTGGATGGCAGGCCGTTTGCCGGGCGGTCCAGGGTTGCGGAGGCGGAACACGCGATTCTTCTTGAGCAGCAAGCGCGGGAGCTGGCGAGCCCGGACCTTACACCACTGATAGGACACCCGGAGATCAGCCACGCGGACGAGCAGTTGGCACCAGAGGTTGACGATGAGGCAAATGACTACAACATGGAATTAGACATGGACTGACCAGGAGCGAGACATGGACCGCCAACAAGTTGTAAATCGTCAAACCCTGCTCGCCCTGGCCCGCCGCGTGGGCAACCGCCGGCTGGTCGACAAGCTAGACCCGCCCGCAAAAATTTGGATCGACGGCGCCTGGCGCCTTGATGAGGGCGCCCGCGAGCTTGTGTGGGATCCCCGCGACCCCGCTGCTCCGCCGGCTGCGCCCGCGGGCGGGGATCGAAACTGACAGCGCCGGCTGGCGCCCGCGCCGGCCGAGTTTTTGGGCAGGAGGAGCGGCCCGATGGGCCGCGCCGAGACTCCGCGCGCCGAGCGCGC
>JAJZUN010000288.1 GCA_021848555.1 Pseudomonadota bacterium
CGACATCGCCGGCTCGCTGCGCGGGCGTCCGGTGCAGGTGTTCAAGTCCGAGCTGACCGGGCTCACCCTGCCGGCCACCGCCGAAATCATCGCCGAGGGCTATATCGATCCGAATGAACTGATGGAGGAGGGACCGTTCGGCGAATACACCGGCTACTACTCGGGCAACAAGGGCAAGGACTATCCCAAGCCGGTGCTGCGCATCAAGCGCATCCTTCACCGCAACAAGCCGATCATGTGGGCCACCACCGTCGGCAAACCGGTCAACGACATCCACATGATCCAGTCGCTCAATCGCACGGCTACGCTGTGGTACGACCTGGAAACGATGAAGGTTCCCGGAATCCAGAGCGTGTACACGCCGCCCGAGGCCTGCGGGCGCTTCTGGGTGGTGGTGTCGGTGAAGCAGATGTATCCGGGACACTCGAACCACGTCGGCAACGCGGTGATCGCCAGCACTACCGGGCATTACGGCGTCAAGGGCGTGATCACGGTCGACCACGACATTGCCGCCGACGACTGGGACCGCATCTGGTGGGCGCTTGCCACCCGCTTCGATCCGAAGCGGGGAACGCAGATCATCGACCGCGGCCGCTCGACCCCGCTCAATCCGGCGACGCCGATGGACGCGCGCGACATCACCAGCCGCGTCATCCTCGACGCCTGCACGCCTTACGAGTGGACCAACAAGCCGAAGGAGATCTTCATGGACCGCGCGGTGCTGACCAAGGTGTCCAATCGCTGGAACGAGTACGGCTTCACGGGAGCGAGCCCGGTGGCCGACATGATCGACCGCCTGACGCGCCCCGAGGTGAAGAAAACCGCGGGCAGCAAGTAATGCCAGGGGCCGGATTGCGGTCAGAGGGAACGATTACAACATGACCGGCAAGAAGGGCATCGTCATCGTCTGCAATCTGGATACGCGCGGCGAAGACATCGTCTTCGTCAAGCAGCTCATTGCCGGACGTGGCCACGAGGCGATCCTGCTCGATTTCAGCATGGAAGAGCCTCCGCCGTTCCCCGGTGACATCCGTACCGAGGACGTCGCGGCGCGCGGCGGGCTGCCGATCGAAGTGGTACGCGAGAAGTACCGCTCCGACCGGGATGCGGCCACCAACAACCAGATCAAGGGTGCCGCGGCGATCGTCGCCGAACTCCTTGCGCAGGGCCGCGTGCACGGCATCATCGGCATCGGCGGCGGCACCGCGACGCTGGTCGCCACCTCGATCATGAAGCAGCTGCCTTTCGGCATGCCGAAGTTGATGGCCTCGCCGATGGCGGCGCATCCGGCTTACATCGACAAGTACGTCGGCACGCGCGATATCACCATGCACCACACGGTGCTCGATATCGTGAAAATGAACCCGCTGTTGAAGGCGCAGATCATCAACGCGGTCGGCGCCATCTGCGGCATGGTCGAGATGACTCAAGGGCCGAACATCAGCTTCGACAAGCCCTGTGTCGCCATTTCGTCGTTCGGTTTCGGCGAAATGGCCGTGCAGACGGCGATGGGCATGCTGGAGCAGGCGGGCTTCACCGCCATCGTCTGCCACGCGCAAGGCAAGGGCGACCGCGCGATGGAGGAGATGATCCGCGACGGCGCCTTTCACGGCGTGCTGGACATGTGCATCGGCGGCGTCATGGAACACCTGTTCAAGGGCAACCGCGACCCCGGGCCGGACCGGCTGATGGCGGCGGTCGAAACGGGAATCCCCATGGTGCTGGCGCCTTGCGGTCTCGACATCCTGTCCTACGGCGGGCGCCCCGACATGCTTGCGCAGACCAAGGACCGGGTGCAGTACGTGCAGGACGCCCTGCGCGTGCAGGTTCGCACCACCGCCGACGAACTGCGCCAAGCCGCGGATGTGATCGCAGAACGGCTGAACCGCGCCACGGGGACATGGACTTTCCTGATCCCGCTGCGCGGCTGGTCGTCGCTGGACAAGGAAGGCCGCCCCATCTACGACCCGGCCGCCGACGCGGCCTTCGTCGCACGGCTGAAGGAAAAGCTGACCGACCCCAGCCGGGTGAAGGAAGTCGATCTGCACCTTTATACGCCGGAGTTCGCGCGTGTCGCGGTGGACGAGTTTCTGCGGCTGTACAAAGCGGCAAGTGCGCCGGCGCTGGCGGTGGTGTGAGTTGAAACAGATTCCAAAGGAGCAGCGGCAATGATCGTGCGCAACTGGATGCAGGCGAACCCGAAGACCATCGCGAGCGATACGCTGGTGTCGGAGGCGAAGCGCCTGTTAAGCGAAAACAACCTGCACGCGCTGCCGGTGGTGGATGATGACAGGCTGCGCGGCCTGGTGACGCGGGCCAACCTGTTGCGCATGGGGCACTTCGTGCTGCGCACGCAGAATCCCGACGAGTTCAATTTCTTCGTCACCCGCCTCAAGGTCAAAGACATCATGGTGCGCAATCCCGCCACGGTCGAGGCCGGAGAAACCATGGAGCAGTGCCTGCTCAAAGGCCAGGAACTGGGTGTCGCCCAGTTCCCGGTCGTCGATGGCGACAGGGTCGTGGGCGTGATCTCGGCGAACGAGATTTTCCAGCTCGCGGCGCATTGCCTCGGCGCCTGGGAGCGGCGCAGCGGCGTGACGCTGGCGCCGCTGGAACTCGGCCCCGGCGTGCTCGGCCGCGTCGCCGACGCGGTCGAGAGCGCGGGAGCGGTGCTGCAGGCGCTTTATCCCGTCGGCCGGCATGACAGCCACGCCGACCTCGGCTATCCGAAGAAGAAAGTCATCATCCGCTTCCATGCTGACGAGGTGCGAGACGTCGTGTCTGCGCTGGAAGCGGCGGGATTTCCGGTCATCGAGTCGGTCGAGACGCGTCGACCGGCGCTGGCCGCTTGAGGACGTGCTGGATAACGACGAGGGGAGCGAATCAATGAGCCTGCCATTAGTGGTGGCGATCACCGGCGCGTCAGGCGTGATCTACGGCGTCGAAATGCTGCGCGCGTTGAAGACGCTGGGACAGGAAACGCATCTGATCGTGAGCGAAGCCGCCGGCTTGAACCTTGCCATCGAGACCGATTGCGACCTCGACTACGTCAAAGGCTTGGCGAATGTGGTCTACAAGAACAAGGACGTCGGCGCCGCCGTTGCCAGCGGCTCGTTCCGCACACGCGGGATGATCGTCGCGCCGTGCTCCGTGAAAACGCTCTCGGCCATCGCCAATTCCTTCACCTACAACCTGATCGTGCGCGCGGCCGACGTCGCGCTCAAGGAGCGCCGGCCGCTGGTGCTCATGGTACGCGAGACGCCTTTGCACAAGGGACACCTCGATCTCATGGTGCGCGCGACCGACTGCGGCGCGGTGATCCTGCCGCCGATGCCGGCTTTCTATCACAAGCCCGAATCGATCATGGATATCATCCACCAGAGCATCGGCAAAGCGCTCGACCAGGTTGGGATCGAGCACAATCTGTTCAAACGCTGGGCCGGACACGGCCGCAAGGAGCAAGGCAAGGAGTCGCTGCGCGTCGCCAAATGAGTCGGCGCCAAGCCGACCGCCGCTCGCCCGCGGTCAGTCCCATGCCCGCTTGCCCGCCGATTAAACCGATTGGATCGCGTTTCTCCCCGCGATGCGGCCGAATACGAGCGCCCGCAGCATGGCTACCGCGTTCGGCGCGGTGCCATGGAAATGCCCGGTGATTTCCCCTGCCGCATAGAGCCCGCGGATCGGTCCGTCGCCGCCGCCGACTACTCCGTCATAGATGCTTGCGCCGCTGCCCATGCTGTGGCGGTTCAGCCGTTGCGATCGGCGCGATGGCCGGAATTCATTCGGAGCCGAGTTGCAGCCGGTTCGGCTGCCGCTTTTCGATCGCCCACTTGAGCAGTGCGGCCGAGCGGTAGCTGCCGTGGGCGAACTTGCCGTAGGGCAGCGTCAGGAACATGGCCATGACGAACGCGAGGTGCAGCGCCAGCAGCAGCGCCATCGCGCCGCCGTCGCGCCAGGCGAGCAGGGCGAGGCCGCTCGCGCTGGTGAAAAACAGCAGCGCGATAAAGCCGCGATCCATGGTCTTTTGCGCCGCGTCGCCATGCAGCGGGTGGCGCCGCAGGTTCAGCCACATCAGCCCGGCCGGCCCGAGCAGCAAGCCGATGCCGCCCGCCGTGCCGAGCAGCACCGGCAGGCTGGTGAGCGCATAGGGTGCGTGCCAGCCGAACAGATAGTGATACAGCGTCGCCACCGAGGTCGCGGCGAAGCACAGCAGGAAGCCGTAGAACGTGAGGTGGTGAAAGCGCCGGCGCCACAGCGTGAATCTGTCGTCGGCCTCGTTGCAGCCCTGACCGTGGCCGCCGTCGAGATACTTCAGGCGCAGCACGTCGCGCGTCGCCTCGACGGCTGCCGGCGCATCGCGCGCCCGATCGCGCGGCGATATGTTCTTCCAGAACCGGCGTACGCCCAGCGCCAGCGCCAGCAGCGCGAACAGAAAGATCGGGGCGAACAGGGATACCATCAGGTTATGCGGAAACACGCGGTAGAAGTTCCCCGCCAGCGGTCCCTGCGCCAGGCTGCCGTTGAGTGCGAGCGCGAGCAGCAGGAACAGCGCCAGACCTGCGGCCAGCGCCAGCGCGAGCGCGAGGCCATTGTGCCGGTACAGGCGTCCCAGCGACTGCGGCCAGGCGTAGTCGGCGTAGCTGTGCACGCGCACCCTGGCCATGGCCTGCGGAATATTCACCGCGAATTCGTGCGGCGGCGCGTATTGGCAGGCGTGCAGGCAGGCACCGCAGTTGTGGCACAGATTCGCCAGGTAATCGACCTCGGATTTGCCGAATTCGAGCCGGCGCGTCATCGCGGGAAATACCGCGCAAAAGCCTTCGCAATAGCGGCAGGCGTTGCAGATTTGCAGTTGCCGCGCCGCCTCGACGGCGGCGGCGTCAGTCGCG
>JAJZUN010000289.1 GCA_021848555.1 Pseudomonadota bacterium
CGGGTGGCGAGACTTACCGCGAACTCTATGAGCGCGTGGGCCTGGCGCTGGAGGAGATCCTTGCGCGCGACACGCAACGCGTCGCGGTGGTGACGCATGCCGGACCGGTCCGCGCCGCGCTGGCACGCTACCTGCAGCTCGAGCCGCGGCGTTATCCGGAGACCGATCTTGACTACGGCGGCATCAATTTGCTGCACACCGACGGTACGGACCGAGCCGGCTGGCGTCTGGAGTATCTCAATGGTTAGCGCTGCCGCCGTTTCCTGCCCGGCGCTGCTCATCGCCGGCTGCGCTTCGGGTCAGGGCAAGACTACCGTCACCGCGGCGCTGGCGCGGCTCCATCTGCAGCGTGGGCGGCGAGTGCGCGTTTTCAAGATCGGGCCGGATTTTCTGGACCCCATGATTCTCGAGCGCGCCTCGGGTAACCCGGTATATCAGCTCGATCTGTGGATGGGCGGCACGGCGCACTGCCGACAGCTGCTCTATGAGGCGGCCGGCGATGCGGACGTCATTTTGGTCGAAGGCGCGATGGGTCTTTTCGATGGCGATCCCTCAAGTGCCGATCTCGCCCGGCAGTTCGGCATCCCGGTTCTCGCCGTGATCGATGCCGCTGCCATGGCCCAGACCTTCGGTGCCGTTGCGCACGGCCTTGCGAGTTATCGTAACGGTCTGCGCTTTGCGGGCGTCCTGGCGAACCGCGTGGGCGGCACCGCTCACACCGGCATGCTGGCCGAGAGTATGCCGGCCGGGCTACGTTTTCTCGGGGGGCTTCCGCGCGATGCCGGGCTGGCGCTTCCAAGTCGCCATCTCGGGCTGGTGCAGGCGGAGGAGATTGCGGATATCGACTCGCGCCTCGAACGCGCTGCGGCGGCGCTCGAACAAACGGCGATCGCCGACCTGCCGCGGGCCGTGACCTTTGAGCAGGAAGTAGCGGCGACGCTCCCGAAACTTCTCACTGGCTGCCGCATTGCCGTGGCCCGCGATCCGGCCTTCTCCTTTGTGTATAGAGCGAACCTCGATCTCCTGCGAGGCATGGGCGCGGAACTGGTTTTCTTCTCACCGCTCGCGGATGCCGTCTTGCCTGGCGCCGACAGTCTGTACCTGCCGGGTGGCTACCCTGAACTGCATCTCGAACGGCTCGCGGCCAACGCCGGCATGAAGGCCGCCATTCATGTTCATCACGCGCAGGGCAAGCCAATTGTCGCCGAGTGCGGCGGCATGCTCTACTTATTGGAATCGCTGACCGACGCGCAGTTCCGGCGTGCCACGATGGCGGCCCTGTTGCCCGGACACGCCACAATGCAAACGAGGCTCGCCAACCTGGGCCTGCAAAGCGTCGCCCTGCCGGAAGGCACGTTGCATGGGCACAGCTTTCATCACTCGCGCATGGAGACGACACTGACGCCGTTCGCCATGACCGAGGACCAGCGCCAGCGCGGACGCAGCGAGCCGGTGTACCGCGTTGGCCGTCTGCATGCATCCTACCTGCACCTGTATTTTCCCTCGAATCCCGAGGCCGCCGCGCGGCTGCTCGCGCCATGAAGTCCCGAATCCCATATTCACCCACTCACCACTAAGGAGAATGTCATGCATATCGAGCCCGGGTTTATCGCCCAGACAAAAATCATGCTGGCCGATGCCGGCGCCGTGGGCGTGCTGGCGTACTACGCGCGGGACCTGCTCCAGCGGCCGGCCGCGATCATACGCGCGCTGCTCGCCGCGGTTTTCTTCTCGCTGTTCATGCAGGCTTTCCACGTGAGCGTCGGGCCTTCGGAGCTGCATTTCGTCGGCGCCATGGCCATCTACCTGACGCTCGGCTTCCTGCCGACGTTGTTCGGCTTCGCCCTCGGGTTGTTGTTGCAGGGCCTGCTGTTCGAACCGGCCGATCTGGTGCATCTCGCGGTGAACTCGCTGTCGCTGATCGTACCGCTCATCGCGGTGCACTACACGCTCGGCCGCAAGCTGCGCGAAACGACCAATGGCCATCCTGTTCGGTGGCGCACGATCCTGAAGCTCGATGCGATGTACTACAGCGGTGTCACCGGCATGGTCGGTTTTTGGTTACTGGTCTCTGAGGTGGCCACGCCGTTCGCCGCCTGGGCGGCCTTCGCCGCGTCGTATCTCGCGGTGGTCGCGTTCGAGCCGGTGTTCACCTACGCGACGCTGCGGCTGCTCAAGCGCCACGAGCACCGGCCGTGGGTGCGCTTCTGCTTCGCGGTGCACGGGCTCAAGCTCGCGTAAGGCCGCGCATGGGCAAGGTCTGGTTCGTGGGTGCGGGTCCGGGCGATCCGGAACTGATCACGGTCAAGGGCCGCGATCTGATCGCGCGCGCTGGCGCGATCCTCTACGCCGGATCGCTGGTATCGGAGGCCACGATGCGCTGGGCGCCGGCAGGCTGCGAGATCGCCGACTCCAAGGAGATGACGCTCGAGGCGATTGCCGCGTGGCTGATCGCGCAAGCCCGGCGACATGACACCGTGGTGCGCCTGCAGACCGGCGACCCGACCCTGTACGGTGCGCTGCTCGAGATGGTCCAGCCGCTGGATGCCGCTGGTGTCGAGATTGGCGCGGTGCCAGGCGTGTCCTCGGCCATGGCCGCGGCGGCGGCGGCAGTGGAAAGCCTGACTCTGCCGGAAGTGACGCAAACGGTGATCCTGACCCGGGTCGAGGGCCGCACATCTATGCCCGAGGGGGAATCGTTGCAAGACCTTGCGCGGCACCATTGCACGCTGTGCCTGTTTCTCTCCATTACGCTGCTGCGCCAGGTGACGGACGAACTGCGCGCCGCCGGCTGGCGCGCCGATGCACCGGTGCTGGTCGTGCACAAGGCGAGCTGGCCGAGCGAGGAAAGGATTGTCCGCGGCACGCTCGCCGATATCCGCGACAAGTGTCGTGCGCAAAAGATCGCGAGCCAAGCCATGATTATCGTCAGCCCCACACTGGGCGCGCGGCAGTGGCCGGAATTGAAGAAGTCGAAACTCTATGACGCCGCCTTCACGCACCGCTTCCGCAAGGGCGTGAAGGCAGCGCAATAACCTTACGGCAGCCCTTTCAACTTTCTACAAACGAGGAGACGACCATGCAAAAAAGCAAACCCAGACAACACCGACAAACCGCCGCCGCCCCCAAGACGCCGGCACCGACCATTGCGGTGCGCAAGAGCTGCAACCCCGACGGGGTCGGCCTCTCGCACTACGTGCTGATGGACCGGAAAAAAGCGAAATGACGGTCGCAACCCTAACGCCGGTGGACATCGGCCACGCCCGCTACGCGGCGCTGGCCGACCCCGGGACCGCCTTCTGGGCGCTGGTGGACAGGGAGCAGGTCGCGGCTACGCTGGCCGGTGGGCCGCTGCTCGACGCCTACCGCGAGAAAGCCGCCGACTTCGCCCGCGAGCTGCGCGCGCTGCGTTTCGAGCTGAAGCCGTCAGCGGTCTACGTGAACCCCACCGAGCGCTGCAATCTCGACTGCACCTATTGCTACCTGCCCGGCGAAATGCGCCGCGACGGCAGCCACATGCCGGAAGACAAGTTGCTGGCGGCACTGGACAAGCTGCGTGATTACTTCGCAACGGTGATGCCCGAAGGGCGCCGGCCGCGCATCATCTTCCACGGCTCCGAACCACTGCTGAACCGGCATGCGGTCTTCAACGCCATCGATGCCTTCGGCGAGGATTTCGTCTTCGGCCTCCAAACCAACGGCACGTTGCTCGACCGGACGGCAATTGATTTTCTCACCGCCCACGAAGTCAGCATCGGTCTCTCTCTCGACGGACCCGAAGCAGCGATCACCGATTCGACGCGCCGTACCTGGAGCGGGCGCAGCGTGCATAAACAGGTGCTGGCGGCGATGGATAAGCTGCGCGGTTACGACGCATGGAGCGTGATTACCACCTGCACCACCGAGAACCTCGCCTATCTGACGCAGATGGTCGAACTGTTCCACGCCCGCGAGGTGCCGACCTGCATGCTCAACACCGTCCGCTGCACTTTGCCCGGGGCGCGCGGCGTGAAACCGGCCGACCCCGATATGGCGCGCGCTTTCCTCGCCGCCCTCGACCGCAGCCACGCGCTGTACCGCGAAACCGGGCGCAAGCTGGTGGTGGCCAACTTCGCCAACATCCTCATCGCCATCCTCGCTCCGACGGCGCGGCGGCTGATGTGCGACATCTCGCCTTGCGGCGGCGGCCGCGCCTTCTTCGCGCTGGCCGCCGACGGCGGCCTCTACCCGTGCAGCGAGTTCATCGGCCTGCCGCGCTTCCGCGCCGGCAGTCTGTTCGAATCGGACGTGGAGGCGGCGCTTGATTCCGAGGGTTTCCGCCTCGTCACGGGACGCGATGTGGACGCCTTCGCCCCCTGCCGCGACTGCGCCATCCGCCACTTCTGTGGCGCTCCCTGCCCGGCGGAAGCACACGAGATGAACGGCGGCATGGACCGTGCCGGCGCCTTCTGCGGCTTCTACGAGGAACAGGTGCGCTATGCCTTCCGCCTCATCGCCGATGGTATCGCCGGCGATTACCTGTGGGGCGGCTGGGACGAGGGCACGGAAACGGTTTTCGACCATGCGCTCCGCTGACACACGCGGCTTGGACGCGCGTTCCGTACAGCGAGAAGGAGACATCATGAACGAGGTAGTTTTGCTGGTGGGCCACGGTTCGCGCGAGCCGGCCGGCAACGCGGAAATCGAGGAGTTCACCCGCCGCTGGCGCGTGCGCCAGCCGGATTGGAACATCGAAGTTTGTTTCATCGAATTCGCCGAGGTGCTGGTGGCTGACGGTCTGGCGCGGGCCGCGCGCGGTGCGCGGCGGGTCATCGTGGTGCCGTTGATCCTCAATGCCGCCGGCCATGTGAAGATGGAAATCCCGGAGCATG
>JAJZUN010000290.1 GCA_021848555.1 Pseudomonadota bacterium
GTCTTCCTGCCCGCAGCCCATCTAGGCGTTGACCACCAGGATGGCTACGATCGCGAGACTGTCGACGATCTCGCCGATGGCACCGGAAACCAGCGCCGCGGCGAGCAGCATCAGGATCATGAAATCGCGGAACTGGTCGAGCAGCATGCGCCAAGCCGGCCGCGGCGGCGCTTCCTTGAGCTGGTTGCGGCCGCCGCTCGCGAGCCGGCGCGCGGCCTCCTCGGCGGACAAGCCGCTGCCGAGTGCAGTGCTCAGCGCTTGTGCGGCCGCCTCCGGCGCCAGGCAATGCCAGGCCGGCTGGCGGGCAGGCTCGGACACTTAAGTCCGCCGGCGGCGCGCGCGCGTTCGCTTGGGCAGCGACTGCGCCTGCCAGGACGCGACCAGGGCGAGCTCGCGCTCGGGCTGGGCGCGCACGATGTCGACCGCGCCCACGTACACGCCGCCGGCCCCGCCGTCGAGCGATATCACCTGCCCCTCGCGCAGCAGCTTGCCGCCGATGCTGCAACTGCGCTTGGCGAGATCGATCGCGAGCTCGCGGCAACCGACCAGGCACACCTTGCCCATCTGCCGCGCCACCACCGCCGCATGCGCCGTGCGCCCGCCGCGTAGCGTGAGTATGCCGGCAGCGCTGGCAATGCCGGCGACATCATCGGTGGAAGTATCCTCGCGCACCAGGATGACCGACTTGCCGGACGCAGCGCGCCGGCGCGCAATCTCGGCGTCGAGTGCGATTTCGCCCACCGCAACGCCGACGCCGGCTGGAATCGCGCGCGCGAGCGGCGCCTGCCCGTCCTTGGCACGCACCGATTCGGTCTGAATCGCGCGCAGCTTGTAGCCCTCCAGGCGCTTGAGCGCCGCCTCGGGTTCGAGCACGCCTTCGGCGACCATGTCCACCGCGATGCGCAGCGCCGCGAGCGGCGTGCGCTTGCCGTTGCGCGTCTGCAGTATGAACAGCTGCGCGTTCTGCACCGTAAACTCGAACTCCTGCACATCGCCGAACTCGGCTTCGAGGCGCTTGCGCAGCGCCTCGATCTGCTGCGTCACCTCGGGCAGCAGCGCGCCGATTTGCGCCCGATCCCCGAGCTCGTGCCGCCCCGACACCACGTCGTCGCCCTGGGCATTGAACAGGAAATCCATATACAGCGCATTTTCGCCGGTGGCCGGATCGCGCGTGAAGGCGACGCCCGAACCGGAAGTGCCGCCGCTATTGCCGTATACCATGGTCTGCACGCACACGGCAGTGCCGGCGACGCCGTGCAGATGATGGATACGGCGGTATTCGATCGCTTTCTTGCCCGACCAGGAGCGGAACACCGCCTCCGCCGCGGCGGTCAGCTGGTCCAGCGGCGCCTGCGGGAAGCTTTCGCCGGTGAGCTCGCGGTAGATTTCCAGATACTCGGTGGCGAGTTCGCGCAGCGCCATGAAATCGAGTTCGTTCGAATTGGCGAGGCGCGCGGCCTTGAGCGCGCGCGTGCGCGCGGCGTCGAACGCATCCGGCTTGGCGCCATGCACCACCTCGGCCAAGGACTGGATCAGCCGGCGGTAGGAATCCCAGGCCAGGCGCGGATTGCCGGTCATGCGCACCAAACCTGCCACGGTGGCGTCGTTCAGGCCGACGTTGAGCACCGTATCGAGCATGCCCGGCATAGACACCGCCGCGCCCGAGCGCACCGACACCAGGAGCGGCCGGCGCTCGCCGCCGAAGGACAGTCCCGACATGCGCTCCAGCTCGCGCAGATTGCCGCGCAGCAGATCGCGAAAACCCTCCGGCAGCGCACCCTTGGCGGCATAATAGTCGCGGCAGAACGCGGTCGACAGCACGAATGCCGCCGGCACCGGCATGCCGACGGCGGCCATGCGTGCGAGGTTGTAAGCCTTGAAGCCCATCTCCTCGGGCGAGGCGCCGGCGGCGAGCGCGGCTCCGGCGCCGATCAGGTACACGCGGCGTTCGGCTCCCTTGCCAGCGCGTTTCTTCTTGCCTTTGGCCATGGCTAGCTCGCCGCCACCGCGCCCATGACATGCTCGCGCAGCACCAGGCCGCTATGCATCAGGGCATCGGCCGCCTCTTCCAGATTGCGCGCGACTTCGGCCACGACGAACACGCTGCGCGCGTCGCCCTCCGAGGCGAGCAGCGCGGATTTGATCGAACGCTGCGCTTGGTCGCTTTCGTGCTCCACCGTGGTGATGCGGTGCACCGCCTCGAGAAAATCGCGCATGTCGTCGCGATCCCCGCCGCGGCGCACATAGCGCGCGGTAGTCAGCGCTTTCAGGTATTCCTGCGCACCGTCGACCAGCAGGTCGGCGAGCGCGCGCAGGCGCCCCTGTGCGGTATCGGGCGCCGCGCGCGGCGTGAACAGCGTGAAATTGAATGCCGCTTCTTCCAGGCTGTCGGCGACGTCGTCCGCCGCCTCCAGCAACAGCTTGAAGAACACCGCGCCGGCGGAATGATCGACCGCGGCGCGTACCTGGTTGAGCAGGTTGTCGGCCGCGGATTCCCAGGCCTTGGCGCGCTCCGCGATGCGCGCGAGGCCGCCGTTGGCACCGGCGAGCTGCAGCTGCAGCACGCCGTCGCGCACCGCAGCAGCGAGCTCGACCAGCAGCGCCGCATGTTCGCAGGCGAGGTCGAACAGGTCGCGCTCGGCGCTGTGGAAATAATTCGCGAGCTCGGCGCGCACTTCGTCGCGAATCAGCGAATCGGGCTTGGCGCTGAGCACGCCTTCGGCGCAGGTGCGCACCACGAATTTCAGGAACCCCAGCGCGCGTTCGCGCCCGAGCATGTCGCGCAGATCCTCGCCGAAGCGCGGCGTGCCCTTGATCGCGAACTGCATCGCGTCGTAAATCAGCAGGTCGCCGCCGACCTTGAGAAAAGCCATGTGGCCGTAACCGTTGTCGGCGGCCCACTTGAGCACGGCGATGCCGTCGCGCTTGCGCACGAACGGGCGCAGGCGCTTGCGCGCGCGGTTCCAATCGATCAGGAACACCAGGCGCGAACCGAGGAAGGCCAGGTATTGCGCCAGCTGTTCGCGATCGCGCGCCTTGTAGACGCCTATGCACAGATGATAGATGCCGCCCTCGTTGAGCCCGCTTTCGCGGCGCGAGCGGGTTTCCTCCCATTGCACCGCGAATTTCTCGAACAGGCTCTGGAAGAACAGCAGCCGCTCCAGGTGCACGTCGGAATAGGTGACCGTGGCGACGAGTCCCTCGACATGCATCACCACCACATGCGCATCGGTCATGCCGATATCGTTCTGCAGCACCAGCTGCTTGCCGCTCAGCGTGGCCGTGGTGCCCAGCCCCGGATGGTCCAGTTTGAGCGCTTGGGTCGAATTCAAGCCGCGCATGAATGCGCGCACCAATTCTTTTTCCTGGGCATGCAGGCCGTAGACGCGCGCGCCGTCCACGCTCTCGCGCGACAACTCCCCCTGCAGCCGGTTCAGCGCCTTGTGCAGATCCATCACCAACAGGTGCGCCGTATCGCCGCGCTTGCGCTCACCCGACGTCAGCGCCGAAATCAGCGCCGCCGGCACGAGATCCTTGCGCGCGCCCCGCGCAAACTTGGCCACCGCCGCGAGGCGCTTGCGGTATTCGTCCGCGCCGCTGTCCAGTCCGAGCTCCTGCGCCAGTTCGAGCGGCGCGAGCATGTCCTTCAGGCATCCCTGCACGCGCGCGAGCAGGGCTGCGGCGCCGGGTATGCGGCAGCGCCCCCCCGGCAGGCCGCGGCTCGCCGCGATCACGCCGTCGAATTCGGCGTCGGCGACGCCGCAGGCCTCGCGCTCACGCGCGAGATCGGGCGGATTCTGCGCCGGCTGCTCGCACTGCTCTTGCGCGAGCTGCAGCAGCGTAAAAAAATACTTGACCCGGTCGTTTGCCGCAAGCCCGCTTTGCACCAGGCCCGGCAGCAGCAGCTGTTTCTCGCCGAGCGAGCCGATGATTCCCTGCTTTGTGCTCATTTCAATTCTCGCGGCCTGTCCGATGCTTCGCGCACTGTAGCTCTCGCACCTATGATGCCGCCGCACACCCGCGCCTGATTGATCAAAGTCAAGGCGCTGCGGTGAAACTACGGAACGTCACGCAATATTCACGCGCCCAGCTGAGCCACCTCTAACCCGTGGTTCGCATCCGGCACGCGAACCACCTGGGCGGTGCGCGCACCTAAAGAAACTCCGCCGGGCTAGAGGCATGGCGCCAGCCGGCGCCCCGGTCCAGGCCGCTCAGGTCACGGCGCAGAAGGCCTAAATTCCATTAAAAAACGAAGAGATAGAGCCAGGATTGAGCTACAGTATGAGGCTGCGAGCAAGGGTCGGCTAGCGCAAAATTCGGGCCTGCAAATACCACAAAAAAATATTTTTTGCAGGGCTGCAAATCACCCCAATTTGTAGTATGCTGGTTACACATTACCACAAGATTACATTATAAGGTATTGATAACATGGACATTACAAAAAAAGAAATCAAAGCCTCCAGCGTGGTCGTGCCTCCCCTCCCCGATCAAGTAATCAGCCGCGAAGTATTGCTGGAGAAATACGCCAAAGGCACTGAAGCGAGCATCAGCGATGTGCGCACGCGCATCGCACATGCGCTCGCCGCGGTCGAAGCCGAGGACAAGCGCGCGCTGTGGGAAAAGCGCTTCCTGCAGGCGATAGAAGCCGGCTTCATTCCCGCCGGGCGCATCATGTCCGCGGCCGGCATCCAGATGCAGGCGACGCTGATCAACTGCTTCGTGCAGCCGGTGGGCGACTCCATTTCCGAAATCGTGGACAACAAGCCCGGCATCTACACCGCGCTCCAGCAGGCGGCCGAAACCATGCGCCGCGGCGGCGGCGTCGGCTACGATTTCTCCTCCATCCGCCCCAAAGGTTCGGAGGTGA
>JAJZUN010000291.1 GCA_021848555.1 Pseudomonadota bacterium
GGTCATCTGCTGTTCGCCGCCCGAGGTGTAGCCGGCGAGGCTCGTGCGCCGCTGTTTCAGACGCGGGAAGTAGGCGTAGACCTTCTCCAGATCGGCCGCGATTTCGGCGCGGCCGGCGCTGCGGCTGTAGGCGCCGGTAAGCAGATTGTCCTCGATCGTGAGGTGGGGAAAGCAGTGTCGTCCCTCCATCACCTGGATCACGCCGCGCTTGACCAGATCGGCCGGCGTGAGGCGCTCGATGCGCTCGCCCTTGTATTCGATATAGCCTTTGGTGACTTCGCCGCGCTCGCCCTTGAGCAGGTTGGACACCGCGCGCAGCGTGGTGGTCTTGCCGGCGCCGTTGCCGCCGAGCAGGGCGACGACGCGGCCCTCGTCGACCGTGAGCGACACGCCCTTGAGCACCAGGATCACGTGGTTGTAGATGACTTCGATGCCGTTCACGGTGAGCATGGTGGTACTCATCGGGGCGTTCTCCTAAAATTCTGCGGCTTTTCCGGAAACTCAGGCCGAGCCGCCGGAAAAACCGCCTGCGCCGCCGCAAGCGCGGCGCAGGCGGACCTTGTTACGCGCTCAGTTCGAGGCGTCCTTGGCGCAATCGCGCACCGGGATTTTCTTTTCCGCCGCGTACTTCGCCGCGGATTCCTTGATCAGCGGCTTGATGATCTGCAGATCGGACTCGTAGGTACCGGACGTGATATTCCACTTCTTGCCGTCCCAGGTCTCGATGCGGCTGCTGTGCGAGCCCTCGTGATCGACACAGGTGGTCTGGATCGGATCCATGAAGCCCGTGAAGCCGAGTTTCTTCAGCGCAGCGGCGTCGAGCGCGAGGTTTTCCAGGCCCCAGCGCACTTGCTCGCCGGTGAGCGGCTTCTTGCCGTATTTGAACTGCGCGCGCTTCACGGCCTCGACACTGAGCATCGCCGAGACCATGCCGCGGTTGTACAGCACCTCGCCGATTTCCTCCTTCTTGCCCGTGCCCTGGCCCTTGTCGTAGACATACTTGATCATGTCCTTGTGCACCTGCCCCTGCCCCGCGGGAGCGAGGAACACCAGCGCGTGATAGCCCTTGGCGCCTTCGCCCGCGGGAATCACATCGGGCTCGGCCCCGGACCACCACACGCCGTACATTTTGTCGCGCGGATAGCCGGTCGCGACCGCTTCCTTGATCGCAGCCGAATTCATCACGCCCCAGCCCCAGAGGAAAACGTAGTCAGGCCGCTGCTGGCGGATCTGCAGCCAGGTTGCCTTCTGCTCTACGCCCGGGTGGGTGACCGGCAGCAGCAGCAGGTTGAAGCCGTGCATCTTGGCACGCAACTGCAGCAGCGGGATCGGTTCCTTGCCATAGGGCGAGTCGTGATACACCAGCGCGATTTTCTTGCCCTTCAACTTGTCCAGGCCGCCTTCCTTCTTGCCCACGTGCTGGACCAGGATGTCGGCCGCGTCCCAGTAGGTGCCGCCCAGCGGGAAGTTCCACTTGAACACCGTGCCGTCGACCGAATCGGCGCGGCCGTAGCCCGGGGTGACCAGCGGAATCTTGTCGGTCGTGGTCTTGTCTGTCAGCGCGAAGGTGATGCCGGTCGACAGCGGCTGGAACAGCGCGGCCCCGGTCGGGCCCTTGCCTTTCAGGCGCTCGTAGCATTCCACGCCGCGCGCAGTGTCATAGCCGGTTTCGCATTCTTCATAGGTGATCTTGACGCCGTTGATGCCGCCGTCTCGCGCATTCACCAGCTTCAGGTAATCCACATAGCCGTTGGCCCAGGGCACGCCGTTGGGCGCGTAGGCCCCGGTGCGGTAGGGCAGCACTGGGAAAAACTGCTCCCCAGCAGCCTGGACTGGACCGCTGGCCGCGACCGCCATGATGGCGGCGACGGCGCCGGCGGATACCGCCAGAACTCTCATTTTTTCTGCTAGTTTCATCTCCGTTACCTCCTTTTTAAATAAGCCGAAAGCAAATCGCCTGCGGCGGTCACACAAAAACCTCTTATGCCGAAGCCGTCCCTAATGCGGGAACGGCCACAGGCGCAGCTTCTCCTTGCCGATCGCCCACAGGCGCGCGAGCCCCTGCGGCTCCACGATCAGGAAGAAAATAATCAGCGCGCCGAAAATCATCGCCTCCAGATTCGAGACCATCGCGGTCGACAGGTGGATACCCAGCCAATCCGGCGCCTGGTTCAGCAGGATAGGCAGCGCCACGATGAAGAAGGCGCCGAAGAAGCTGCCGAGGATGGAGCCCATGCCGCCGATGATGATCATGAACAGCAGGTTCAGCGACAGGTTGATGTCGAAGGCGAGCGGTTCCCACGAACCGAGGTAGACGAAGCCCCACAGCGCGCCGGCGACGCCGACGTAGAACGAACTCACGCCGAAGGCGGTGAGCTTCGCATACACCGGGCGGATGCCGATCACCTCGGCGGCGACGTCCATGTCGCGCATCGCCATCCACGCCCGGCCCATGTGGCCGCGCACCAGGTTTTTCGCCACCAGCGCGAACACCGTCACCACCGCCAGCAGGAACAGATACTTCCTCACCGGGGTGTCCACGTCCCAGCCGAAGATGTTTATCGTCGCCGTCGATACCGATCCGGACGGCGCGTAATTGGTAAACCACTTGACCCGCGCGAAAGTCCAGTCCATGAAAAATTGCGCCGCCAGCGTGGCCACCGCGAGGTACAGGCCGCGGATGCGCAGGCTCGGTATGCCGAACAGCAGGCCCACCAGCGCCGCGATCAGGCCGGCCAGAATCAGCACCACCAGGAAATTCAACTGCGGCACGCGCAGCGCGAGGTTGTAGGCCGCGTAGGCGCCCACCGACATGAACGCACCGTGACCCAGCGAAATCTGGCCGCAGTAGCCGACCAGCAGATTGAGGCCGATCGCGGCCAGCGCAAGGATCAGGAACGGGATCAGGATAGAAAGGAGCAGGTAATCGCTGAAAATGAGGGGACCGGCCCCGAACACGAACAGCAGCAGCAGGACCATGAAAATGCGGTCCTGCAGGATCGGCAGCATCTGCTGATCCGCGCGGTAGCTAGTCTTGAACTGTCCGTTTTCTCTGTAGAGCATGACTCTTTCTCGGAATCCCGACTAGACGCGATCGATATGCTTGTGGCTACGGCCGTTCACTTCGTTCACTTAACGTT
The DNA here is from genome assembly GCA_021848555.1 of Pseudomonadota bacterium. Next base: position 3,141 of record JAJZUN010000291.1, read on the forward strand.
CGCTACGCTCACGTTAGCCTACGCCGAAAGCACATTGATCGTTAAACACGATCGATGTGCTTTTCGCCGAACAAGCCTTCCGGCAGCACCAACAGGAACAGCAGCGCCAGCACATAGGCGAACCAGTTCTCGATGCCGCCGCCGGCGAGGTCGAAGGCCTTGACCAGCACCGGTCCGAGGAACACCTCGGCCATTTTCTCGCCGACGCCGATGATCAGGCCGCCGAGGATCGCGCCCGGTATCGAAGTGAAGCCGCCGAGAATCACCACCGGCAGCGCCTTCAAAGCGACCTGCGACACCGAAAACTGCACGCCCAGCTTGGCCCCCCAGATCACGCCCGCCACCAGCGCGACCACGCCGGCCACCGACCAGACGATGACCCAGATGCGGTTCAGCGGAATCCCGATCGACTGTGCCGCGAGGTGATCGTCGGCCACCGCGCGCAGCGCGCGCCCGGTCCTGGTTTTCTGGAAGAACAGCGCCAGCAGCGCCACCAGCGCCACCGCCGCCACCGCCGCCGCGACGTCGTCCTTGTTGATCAGGATGCCGCCCTGGAACAGGCTTTGCAGGATCATCACCGGTTCCTTGGCGATGCCGAGGTTGATTTCGTAGATGTCGCTGCCCCAGACCGTCTGGCCGAAGCCGTTCAGAAAATAGGTCACGCCCAGCGTCGCCATCAGCAGCACCACCGGATCCTGGTTCACCAGCGGCCGCAGCACCAGGCGCTCGACGATGAACGCCAGCGCCACCATGATGACTATCGCAAGCAGCGTCGCCAGCCACAGCGGCATCACCTCGGCCATGCGTGCCACCGACAGCGCGGCGAACAGCACCATCGCGCCCTGCGCGAAGTTGAATACGCCGGAGGCCTTGAAGATCAGCACGAAGCCGAGCGCGACCAGCGAGTAAAGCACGCCCGCCATCAACCCGCCGAGCAGGACCTCGATATAGAAGCCGGGGTCGCCGGCGCCGGTCGCGAGCGGCATGATCAGGCCCGCGAGCAGGGCGACGCACAGAATGATCAGGTTGCGATTTCGTTTCATGGCCGCCGCCGCTTCAATGGCTCACGCCGAGGTAGGCGTCGATCACGGCCTGGTTGCCGCGCACCTCGTCCGGCGTGCCGTCGCCGATTTTCTTGCCGTAATCGAGCACCACCACGCGGTCGGAAATGTCCATGACCACGCCCATGTCGTGCTCGATCAGCACGATAGTGGTGCCGAACTGGTCGTTGACGTCGAGGATGAAGCGGCACATGTCCTGCTTCTCCTCCACGTTCATCCCCGCCATCGGTTCGTCCAGCAGCAGCAGCTTGGGCTCCATCGCCAGCGCGCGCGCGAGGTCGACGCGCTTTTGCAGGCCGTAGGGCAGGCGCCCGACCGGCGTCTTGCGGTAGGCCTGGATTTCGAGGAAGTCGATGATTCTCTCGACCGCCTCGCGCTGCTGCAGCTCCTCGCGTTCGGCCGAGCCGATGCGAATGGCCTGGGCGAGCAGGCCCGATTTCATGCGCAGATTGCGCCCGGTCATGATGTTGTCGAGCACCGACATGCCCTTGAACAGCGCGATGTTCTGGAACGTACGCGCGATGCCCTGTTCGGCCGCCTGGTGCGTGTCCATGTCATGGCGCTTCACGCCGTTGAACGTGACCGTGCCTTCCTGCGGATGATAAACGCCGTTGATCACGTTCAGCATCGAGCTCTTGCCGGCGCCGTTGGGTCCGA
>JAJZUN010000292.1 GCA_021848555.1 Pseudomonadota bacterium
GCTGCCGCCGATAAGCCGGCCGACAAGGCGGCCGAGCCGCCGGCGGCGCCGCCCGCCATGGGGACGGAATACAGCGAAAAAGGCGCCGACACCTGCCTCATGTGCCACGTCGAGGGCGGCGACTTCCCGGTGTTCGAAATCTTCAAGACCAAGCACGCCAACCGCGCCGACAAACGCACGCCCTTTGGCCCGGGGCATTTCCAGTGCGAAGCCTGCCATGGCCCTGGCAAGAAGCACGCCGACGGCGGCGGCGGCCCGGACGGCATCAACAGCCAGAAGCCCACCTCCTTCCTGACGCCGAAAGAGCGCAACAAGTATTGCCTGGAGTGCCATCAGGGCGGCTCGCGCATCGGCTGGCATGCGGGCGCGCACGACAGCAACAACCTCGCCTGCGCCAGTTGCCACAAAATACACGCCGAGCGCGACCCCGTGCTGAAGACAGCCACCCAGCCGGAGGTCTGCTACCAATGCCACCGCAAGGAGCGCGCGGACTTTTCCAAGCCATCGACGCATCCGGTGCGCTTCGGAAAAATGGCTTGCAGCGACTGCCACAGCCCGCACGGCTCGAACAGCACCGGGATGCTGATCAAGCCGACGGTCAACCAGACCTGCTACACCTGCCACGCGGAAAAGCGCGGCCCCTTCCTGTGGGAGCATGCGCCGGTGGCGGAGGACTGCACCTTGTGCCATCACCCGCACGGTTCGGTCAACCAGGCGCGATTGAAAAAGAATCCGCCGCTGCTGTGCCAGCAATGCCATTCAGTCGCCGGCCATCCGTCCGTGGCGCGCACGCCAGCCGGCCTGCCAGGCGGCGGCGGTGGTGGTTCGGCCTTCCTGCTCGCCGGGAGCTGCCTCAACTGCCATTCGCAGATCCACGGCTCGAATCACCCCTCCGGGGCCAAGCTGATGCGCTAGGGCGCAGGCGAAACTGAATACGCGTAGCGACGAAGCGATAAACCGGAACAGGACAAGAACATGAAGACCTCAAATCAATGGCTACTGCTCGGCATGCTGTCGGCGCTGACTTCGGCCGCGGCCGCGGCAGACAGCGCTGCACAGCCGGCCGTCGATACTTCGCAGTGGAAATGCGAATCCTGCAAATTCGTGCAGGGGGTCGCGGGCTCGGTGGAGGTGGGCGCGGGTTCGGTCTCGGACAAATCGGCCGAGTTCGGCCAGTACAACGGGCTGCACAAGAAGGGCGGCTATCTGATCGGCGACGGCAGCGTGCGCTCGCGCGGCGAGGACGGCGCCTACTGGAATCTCGATGCGTCCAACCTCGGTCTGGATACGCGCTCCATCGATGCCGAAGGCGGCAAGCAGGGGACCTACAAGCTGCGCCTGAATTACGACGAGACCACGCACCGCATCTGGGACGGCGCGCAGACTCCCTTCGGTGGCACGGGCGGCGCGTCGCTGACCCTGCCGCCGGGCTTTGCAGCGGCGACGACGGCCGGAATGCCCCTCGCGGCCACGATGCAGCAGGTCGATTTGTTCACGCAACGCAAGCAAGTGGGCCTGGGTGCGTCCTGGAACCGCACCAGCCAATGGGAATACGCGGTCAATTTCCGCCACGAAACCAAGGACGGAAACATACTGCGCACCGGCGGGGCGTTCTTCGTCAATTCGACCCAGCTGATCGAGCCGGTCGATTACGTCACCGACCAGGTGGACGCCTCGGCCTCGTACTCGGGCAAGAAATTCCAGTTGAAGCTCGCGTATTACGGATCGAAATTCGGCAACGGCAATCATTCTTTGACCTGGGGCAACCCGTATACCCCGATAGCCGGCGAGACCGCCGGCCGGCTAGCGCTTGCGCCGGACAATCAGTTTCACCAGGTTTCGGCAACGGGCGGCTACCAGTTCAGCGACAAGACGCGGCTTTCGGCCGACATCGCGTTTGGACGCATGACCCAAAACGACGGCTTCCTCCCCTATGCCATGACGGTAGCAGGCCCCGGAGGATCGCTGAACGGCCGCGCTGCGACCTTGGATGCGGCGTTGAAGCTCAGTTCAGCAGTGACCGACCGGCTGCGCCTGAACGCGGCCTACACCCACAACGATCGCGACAACCAGACGCCGCAGAACACCTATAACTGGGTGACCACCGACCTGCCGACGTTTGTCGGTGCGCCCAGAACCAACCTGCCCTACAGCTTCAAGCAGGACAAGTTGAAGCTCAGCGCGGAGTATCGTGCCTCGGCGAACCTGCGCGGCTCGGTGGGCGCGGATTTCGACACCAACAAGCGCAGCTATCAGGAAGTCGACAAGACGCAGGAGAACACCGCCTGGGGCAAGCTGAGTTCGCGCGTGATGGACAAGGTCGACGTGACCTTCAAGCTCGCGCGCGGCGAGCGCAGGATTTCCGGCACCTACCAGGTGGTGCCCAGCGTTACGCCCGAGAACCCGCTGATGCGAAAATTCAATATGGCGAATCGCACGCGCGATACCATGGGCCTGCGCGCCGATTTTCCCGTCACGGAACGCATCAGCATCGGCCTGGGCTACGAGTCGTCCGAGGACAAGTATTCGGATTCGGCCATCGGCCTGACCAACGCCAAGGATACGAATTTGAACGGCGACGTGAGCGTCGTGCTGACCGAGGCGACCCGGCTGCATTTTTTCGCCAACCACCAGGTGATCAAGTCGAAGCAGGCCGGCAGCCAAGTATTCGCCACCCCGGACTGGCTGGCCGACACCAAGGATACGATCGATTCCTTCGGCCTGGGTGTGAAACACGCGGCGATCAAGGACAAGCTCGACATCGGCGCCGACTACAGCGTCACGCGCTCGCACAGCCAGATCAGCACCAACACCGGCGCGGGAAATCCCGATTTCCCCCACGTCACGGCCAATCTGGACAGCCTGAAGCTGTATGCCACCTACCGGCTGAAGGAGAACCTGTCGCTGCAGGCGGGTTACTGGATGGAGCGCTACGACAGCAGGGACTGGATGCTGGACGGCGTCGCGTCGGCGACGATACCGAACATGCTGACCATGGGCCTGCAGGCCCCGCAGTATCACGTCAACGTGCTCAGGCTGTCGCTCAGGTACAAGTTCTAGCAAACGCCGGTCGGCCCGGGGGTGGGCCTCCTACGACCCCGCGCCGATTTTGTAGGAGGGGCGCCCTCGCCCCGACCGGTGCCGAAATCGAAGACTGGTCGGGTTAGGGGCGGGCCCCTAGGCGTTCACGCCGACCACAGCGGCGGCTCGTCCATGAGCGCGATCTGTTCGCGCAACTCCAGTATCCGGTCCTGCCAGTAACGCTGCGTGTTGAACCAGGGAAACGCGGCGGGGAAGGCCGGGTCGTCCCAGCGCCGTGCGATCCAGGCCGAGTAATGGATCAGGCGCAGCGTGCGCAGCGCCTCCACCAGATGCAATTCGCGCGCGTCGAATTCGTGGAAGTCCTCGTAGCCGGCGAGCAGGTCGGCCATCTGGCGCACCATGGTGGCGCGCTCGCCCGAGAGCAGCATCCACAGGTCCTGCACCGCCGGTCCCGTGCGCGCATCGTCAAAGTCGACGAAATGCGGGCCGTGCGCCTGCGCGCTGTCGGTCCAGAGCACGTTGCCCGCGTGACAGTCGCCGTGCAGCCTAAGGCTGTTTACCTCGCCCGCCCGCGCGTAGCATCGGCCCACGCCTTCCAGCGCCTGCGCCACCACGCTGGTCCAGGCCGGGGCCAGATCGGCGGGGATGAAGTCGTGGCCGAGGAGATAGTCGCGCGGCTCGGTGCCGAAGCTCGCGAGGTCCAGCGCGGGCCGGTGGACAAAGGGCCGCAGTGCGCCGACCGCATGGATGCGGCCGATGAAGCGGCCCATCCATTCCAGGGTCTCGCGGTCTTCGAGTTCGGGCGCGCGGCCGCCGCGCTTCTCGTAGACCGCGAAGCGATAGCCGCCGAATTCATGCAGCGTCCTGCCGTCTGGCGCAAGCGGGGCGACGACCGGAAGCTCGCGTTCGGCGAGTTCGTGCACGAATGCATGCTCCTCGGCGATCTGCGCATCCGTCCAGCGCCCCGGGCGGTAGAATTTCGCCACCACTACTGGAGTGGCAAGCGGCGTAGAGCCAGGCGCAGCGCCGTCCTCCAGCCAAATCTGATAGACGCGGTTCTCGTAGCTGTTCAAGCCCAGCATGCGGCCGTCGCCGCGCAGCCCGACGCTGTCCAGCGCATCGAGCACGCAATCGGGCGTGAGCCCGGTGTAAGGCACGCTGTTGGTGGTATCCATGCGCCATTGTACGTGGGTCGTGGTTCGTTGTTCGTTGTGCGGTCTCGCATCTGCGGGAAGCCGTGTAAAATCGGGCCTCGCCACGAGCAACGAACCACGATCAACGAGCCACGAACCATGAACTCCCCTTCCGAAAATCTGGTCGAGATCACCGACGTCAAGTTCAATTACGGCGAACGCGAAGTCCTGAAGGGACTCAACCTCAGGATACCCCGCGGCAAGGTGGTGGCCATTCTCGGTGCGAGCGGCTGCGGCAAGTCCACTCTGCTGCGCCTGATCGGCGGCCAGGAGAAGCCGGCGCAGGGTTCGGTCAGCTTCGACGGCCAGATGGTGCACGAGCTCGACACCGACAGCCTGTACCAGATGCGGCGCAGAATGGGCATGATGTTCCAGGCGGGCGGGCTGTTCACCGATCTATCGGTGTACGAGAACGTCGCCTTCCCCTTGCGCGAAAACTCCGACCTGCCGGAGGCGCTGATCCGCTCCCTGATCCTGATGAAGCTGCATGTGGTCGGCCTGCGCGGCGCGAGGGATCTGATGCCGAGCGAACTCTCCGGCGGGATGGCGCGCCGCGTCGCACTTGCCCGCGCCATCGTGCACGATCCTATGCTGGCGATGTACG